>SYFY01000137.1 GCA_005799745.1 Gammaproteobacteria bacterium | reverse complement strand
GATTCCAGTACCACGTGCCGCCGAAGTCGCCGGCTTTGTCGATGATACGAATGCTCTCGACCCCTGCCTGACGCAACCGCGCGCCGGCGAGCAAACCACCAAAGCCACCACCGATGATGACAACATCAACTTCGTCGTTGAGCGGTGCACGTGTGAATCCCGGCCTAACATAAGGATCATCCACGTAGCGACTGAAATCTCCTTTGACTTCGGTGTACTGATCATTGGCCTCAACCCGCAAGCGCTTGTCACGTTCGAGCAAGTACTTGCGGTGCAGTGCGGCGGGGTCAAAGTCGAGGGTTTGAACAGCGGCCATGGCAGAAATCCCCTGAGAATTGCGGGTGTGGGATGACAGATGACTAGAGTATGTGGGGCGAAATCCGCCGAGGCAACCCAGCGGATTGGATAGTCAATGCGCCTCCAGAGCTGTCTTAGTCCGTCGGCGCAAACCGAGTGGGTTCGTGTCGCTTGATGGCCACAAAGCCAGGCCGGGTGAGGTGAGTCACCAGGGCGTGGTTCACCGCATGGGCATCCTGATCCGTAACAAAGTGTCCGACGTTCGGAATCTGTACAAAGGTGTAGACCGATTGCACGTACTCGGCCGTCAAAGATGCTGCAATGCGGCCCACCGTCGCATCCGCATCACCCCAGATATAGAGCGTAGGCACTGTAACGGCGGGAAGGTCACGCACCACCAGGGCTGAGTCGGTTGCAGTTGCCGATGCTCGATACCAGTTCACCGCCGCGGTCAGTGCTTCATGATTGCCAAGGACTGACAGATAGGCATCGACGTCGGCGGAGGACACACCTTGATCACTCAACGTTCGCCGAAGTCTCGCCGCGTCGTTCTCGAGCAAGCGACTAACCGTATCCTGATTCTGGAACGCCCGATGATGTTTCGAGCGTTCACCTTGAGCGGAGTCTTCTTTCATCGCGCGGATAAAGGCTGCGGGATGAGGTCTAGATAGTACAGAGAGCGTGAGTACCCGATCTGCATACAGTGCCGTCGTGAGCCACGCCACCTGTCCACCCCAGTCATGACCTACCAGATGAAACTGTTTGGCACCGAGCGCGTCGACCATCGCCAGCACGTCGTTAACAAGGTGCTCAACGCGGTAGTCTTCGAGTTCCTTAGGGCGTGCGCCGGCAGAATAACCACGTTGGTTTGGCGCCACTGCATGAAACCCGGCGGCGGCAAGCGCAGGCAACTGTTCTCGCCACGTGTGATTGGTTTGTGGAAAGCCGTGCAGCAGCAGCACCAAGGGATCACCGGGTTTGCCGGCTTCGATGATATGAAACTGGTTCGACCCAATACGCAGGGTGGCCATCTCAGTCGGTCTCACCGAGACGGCGGGCGAGCTCTCCGACCTTAAGCTCACCCTCACGGGTTTGGCCGCCGATCTCCAGAAACTTCTTCATATTCTTCTGCGCGCCATCGGTGCGCAGCAGTCGCTGGAAGAGGTAGGCCTCATCACGTAACCCTTCTTCGATGGGTTGCTCCGCACCGTCAACGGATGCCTTGGCGAGACGCACCGCCTCGACCGGGAAGGAAGCGATTCGGTGTGCAAGTTTCTGCACCCAGCCATTGATGTCGTTAGCTTCAAAGATGCGGTTGAGATAACCCCAACGTTCCGCGGTCACGGCATCGAGGTCATCCCCTGCGAGCACAATTTCCATGGCGCGACCACGACCTACGAGGCGTGGCAATCGCTGTGTTCCGGTACCGCCGGGCAGAATGCCGAGTGGCACCTCCATTTGATTGATGATGGTTTTGCCGCGTACACCGAATCGCATGTCGCAGCTGGCTGCGAGTTCACTGCCGCCTCCACCGACACGCCCTTCAATTTGGGCAATGGTCACTTTGTCCATCGTACGGAAACGTTCGCACATTATGTGGTAGGCGTTCAGTTCAGGATCACGTTCCGCGGGTTTATCCGTAGGGAACGACAGGATTGCGGACACGTCGAAGTGGGCGAGGAAAAAGTCTGGGTTCGCGCTCTTCAGTACGACGACGGTGAGGTTCGGATCGGACTTGAGTTCACCCGCAAGCTGCGCAAGCTCGGCATACAGCGATGGAGTGATGATGTTGATGGGTGGATTGTCGATGATGACAGTCGCGATACGTCCTTGAATCTCGACGCGCAGCAGTTTGTACGTATAGGCCATGTGACTCCCCTTAGTTTTTGGGTGCGATCAAGTCAGATGGCGACACTCTACGTCGAGCGACCGGCGGGGTATAGTCGGCGCAGACTTCGAGGGTTCAGGAGAGGGGAAGGAAAAACATGCCGCAAGATCTGCACGCCATCGTCAGTCGTCGCATCGATGAACTGGCCGACGAGTTACTCACCGTTTCTCACTCGATCCATGCGAATCCAGAGCTTGCCTTCAAGGAACACCACGCCGCACGCACACTGGTCGCTGCGCTGCAGGCTCAAGGCATCGAAGCTCGAACGGGGGTCTACACCCTGGAGACGGCGATTGAGGCCGATCTCATCACGCAAGGGTCAGGACCACGCGTAGCCATTTTGGCTGAGTACGATGCTCTGCCTGGCATCGGGCATTCCTGCGGACACAACCTCATTGCAACAAGTGCACTCGGCGCAACCCTTGGACTGCAGACCGTCGCCAACAAGCTGCCCGGTAACGTTCGTTTCTTGGGGACACCGGCTGAAGAGAGAGGCGGCGGAAAAGAACTGATGGCGCGTGCGGGGGCATTTAAAGGCATCGACGCCGCCATGATGATCCACCCTGCCGGCATGAACATGGCATCGATGCCGTGCATCTGCGTCGCTGAAGTTAAAGTCATCTATCACGGACGCTCAGCTCACGCATCGGCGATGCCTCACAAAGGGCTGAACGCACTCGATGCTCTGTTATTGGCTTACCAAGCGATTTCCAACCTCAGACAACACATCCGTTCAACGGAACGTATTCACGGCATCATCACCGAAGGTGGGCTCGCGCCTAACATCGTGCCAGAACGTACTGTCGGCGAGTTCTACGTACGCGCCGCCAATGCAAAAGCCCTCGCTGCGCTCAAGCCTCGTGTGCAAGCTTGTTTCGAAGCCGGCGCGATGGGCACTGGCTGCACGGTGGACATCCAGTGGGCCGGTGTTGATTACCTTGATCTCAATACCAATTGGCCGCTGGCTGATCGTTTTCAAGCTCACGCCGAAGCGCTCGGTCGGACCTTCGTTCCGAAGGAGCAGTTGATTGGCGCGCCGTCTGGCAGTACAGACATGGGCAACGTGAGTTATCTGGTGCCGTCGATCCATCCCATGGTGGCCTCTGCACCGACCAACGTCGTGATTCACCACCCGGATTTTGCCAAGTGGGCAGGCTCGGAGATGGGTGATCGCGCCGCCATCGATGGCGCCAAGTCGCTCGCCCTGACGGCGCTCGACTATTTGCTCTCCCCCGATCTACAACAAGAGAGCACACGTGCTTTCAAATTGTCGCGAGGGCTTGCATGAGTGATCGGCCTGGCATCATTGCCGAACCGGAAGACATCACTCCGCCCTGGCTCACTGCAGTGCTCCGCCATGGTGGCGTTGAGGCGGACGTGCGTTCCTTTGTTGCAAAGGATATTGGGACCGGACAAGTTGGCCGCAGCGTAAGGTTTACACTCGACTACTCACGAGGAGCAGGCCCCGCATCCATCGTTGGCAAGTTCGCTTCCACTGATCCCACCAGCCGTGCCACGGGCATTGCGCAGCAGAACTATTTCAAGGAAGTGAATTTCTATAATGAGCTGTTGCCGACAGTTCAGATTCGCACACCTAAACCTTTTTACACCGACATCGATCCCGCGACCCATGCATTCTGTTTGATGCTCGAAGACATCACGCCGTCCCGGCAGGGTGATCAGATTCAGGGTGACACTGTCGAGATGGCGCAGCTCGCGCTGCGGGAAGCGGCGAAACTGCATGCGCCGCGATGGAATGACCCGACGTTGAATGAGGTCACCTTCATTCAACCCAACGCGGCACTTGGGCCTGAATTCTTCAAGTCCTTCTGGGCGCAGATGTATCCCGGATTTATCGCGCGTTATCAGGCGCGTATGTCGAAAGAAAACCTCGAACTCTTAAGTGCATTTTCACAGCGCCTCGACGGTTGGCTGACACGTGCAGAAACGCCATTCGCACTGACTCACTGTGATTTCAGACTCGACAACCTCCTGTTCGGAGAAAACGTCCCGATCGCCGTGGTTGACTGGCAAACGGTAGCCATTGGTCATCCTCTCGCGGACATTTCGTACTTTCTCGGCGCAGGATTGGTTCCGCAAGCACGCCGGGTTCATGAACGGCTGCTGGTGTGGCAATACCATGAAGCGATCTGCGAAGCCGGTGTTTCAGGTTACGGCTTCGAAGACTGCTACCGCGACTATCGAAGGTTCAGCTTCAGCGGGCTTGTGATGGCGGTGATCGCTTCGATGCTGGTCGGCCAGACTGCTCGCGGAGATGAGATGTTTATGGCCATGGCCAACCGGCACGCGCAACAGGCGACTGAGCTCGACTCACTTGACCTCTTGTGACCCGACGGTGACTTGACCCCAAGCCCGCCCGTGTGGTCTTTTGCGGACTCTTATCAAAGCCGCATCAGACCACGCCCATGAACATCGAATTCAGCGCCGAACACGAAGCCTTTCGCGAAGAAGTCCGGGATTTCCTGAATTCATCGCTGACGGAAGATTTGAAGGAAGCCGCACGAACCTGCCCCGGCATCTTTCTCGACTACGAACACAACATTCGCTGGCACCGCATCCTGCATGCCAAAGGCTGGGTCGCACCATCGTGGCCGAAAGAATACGGTGGCACCGGTTGGGATCTCACTCAGAAGTACATCTGGACAACCGAGTGCACGCTCGCGGGCACACCCAGCACTGCTCCCATGGGTCTTGGCATGTGTGGTCCCATGTTGATTGGTCATGGCACGCCGGAACAAAAGACGTTTTACTTGCCACGTATCCTTTCGGGTGAAGACTACTGGTGTCAGGGTTATTCAGAGCCGGGCTCAGGCTCAGATTTGGCCGCACTCAAACTCAGAGCAGATCGTGACGGTGATGAGTTGGTTTTGAACGGGACCAAGATCTGGACTACCCACGCGCATTTCGCCAATCATATGTTCTGTCTCGTGCGTACGGGCGCCACAGGCAAACCCCAAGAAGGCATTACCTTTCTTTTACTCGATATGGACACGCCCGGCATCCGTGTTGAACCGATCATCTTTGCTTCAGGCACTCACGAAGTGAACCAGGTGTTTTTTGACAACGTGCGTGTACCTGTTAGCAACGTTGTTGGCGCCATCGACAAGGGTTGGACCGTTGCGAAATATCTGCTTGAGTTTGAGCGCGGCGGTGGTGGCACCGCCGCACAACAAACCGCGTTGAAGAAACTACGTCGCCTGGCGGGTATGACATGCGCGGATGGTTCGACGCTACTCGATGACGCTGCGTTCGCACACCGGCTCGATGCCGCCGACGTTAAACTGCAGGCGATTCAGTACACCGAGTTTCGCATCATGGCGCAGCTCTCGAAGGGTCAGAATCCGGGACCAGAGTCTTCCATCATGAAGAATCTCTCCGCCGACATGGGCCAGTACCTGTCACAGCTGTCGGTCGAAGTGATGGCATATCAAGGCGCCGCGATGCCACAAGCGGAACCGGTGGGCTTCAAGGAAGGCGCAGTGTCCTTCCTGCGTTATTTCAATCTGCGTGCTTCGTCCATCGCCGGAGGTACCAACGAGGTGCAGAAGAACATCGTTGCCAAGCTCGTGCTTGGTCTTTGATTAATCATCCCGTCAAAGGGATCTGACAAAGGGGTACACACATGGCACTGGTAGAAAGAACCGACGACAACGGCCTCACGATCCTCACGCTGAACCGACCCGACGCACTCAACGCGCTGTCACCAAGCCTTTTTGTGGAGTTGCGTGCGCACATCGACTCGATCGCCAAGAGCACCGACAGCATCGGTTGCGTGATCCTGTGCGGCAAAGGTCGCTCCTTCTCCGCTGGCAATGACCTCAAGGCCATTCAGTCCGGAGAAGTTGCGCCGTCGCGGCATTTTCAGGCCGAAACACTCGACGCCATCGAAGCATTGCCACAACCCGTGATCGCTGCAGTGCAGGGACACTGTTACACAGGCTCTCTGGAACTTGCACTCGCCTGTGACCTCTTGGTTGCAGCGGACGATGCTCGTTTCTCGGACACTCACGGCAAGTGGGGTATGTCACCGACCTGGGGCATGAGTCAGCGACTGCCACGTCGTGTGGGACTGCTCAAAGCGAAAGAGATCATGTTCAGCGGTCGGATAGTTGGCGGGGACGAAGCTGCACGAATCGGGCTTGCGAATGCGTGCGTGCCTAAGGATCAATTGATCAATCACACCATCACCATGGCCCGTACCTTTCTCGAAAATTCCTGGTTTACCCTGCGGGCAGACAAAATGTTGGTGAACAAAGGGCTCAACTACACACTGGCAGACGGGCTGCAGTTCGAACGAACGAACAGTCCAGGTCGTGGCCCCGATCTTGAGGAACGACTGAAGAACTTCGGCCGGTAGCCACGCTCCAACCGGCCCAGGAAGGCGCGGTGTCGACATCGATTCTGATTGACATCATCTGCATTGCGGTCATTACCGCGAATGCGGTGTTTGTGTTATCGCGTTGGTCACCATGCAAACTCTCTCCCTGGTTGCAGATCGGGATTTTTTCGCCGTTCCTCTTCGCCACCGGCAACCTCGGCGCCAACCTGAAAGATCACGATCCCGCTGCCTACACAGGATCACTCCTGATTCTCTATACAGGACTCATCTGGACTGTCACGACCTGGTGGCTAGTCACGGTGCGCCTGGCCATCATGCAGGGGATGAAGTGGCGAGTCCCGGAATGGCTGTGGTTTCGACTTCCTGTGGGTCTCGCACTCACCGGATGGGTGATCTCCACCACCAATCCATGGCACGGGCTTTTCCTGGTTCCGATACCTGGAGCACGTAGCGAGTACAGTTTTTTTTGGTACGCCAACGGTATTTTTCTGTGGTCGCTCATTTTCTGCACCGTACTCCTCTCCGTTTATCGACATCGAATCGCTGAGTTCGCGAGCGACCGCGCGCAGATGCGGCTTTGCGCCTTATCGTCGGCGTTGCCGACTATACTCAATGCGACCTACACGCTCGCTCCCTCACCGGTGGACTTCGACCCAACCGTAGTTGGCTTGAGCATCGGCACATCCATGTTAGTGATCGCGATCTATCGCGGCCAGCTGCATGCTGCCAGCACCGTTCGACTTGAAGAGTGGATCGGCTCGGACCCCGTAGCCGGCATCCTGGTGGATCGCAATCATCGCGTCATTTTCTCCAACGTTTTCATTCAGCGGCTATTCGAAGACTTGCCGAACAACGAGCAGCTGGCACCATGGGTGCATTCACGATTGATCGATTCGACCGGGATGCAGATCTCGGATCCCGAACCCACATCACTCCTGCAGCTTCAAGCTCGTCCAGACACCTGGGTTGAAATCGAAAAACGGCCAGTGCTGCTCGAAGGTAAAGCTGTGGGGACCGTTTGGTTTGTCCACGACGAAACCCAACGCAAACACATGGATGAAACCGTACAGGTGGCGCGCAAACTTGAGAGCCTTGGATTGATCGCGGGTGGAGTTGCCCACGACTTCAACAACCTCTTGGTCAGCATCAACGGCAATGCGGAACTTGGGGAGGTCTTCGCTGACAGCGAACCGGCACGCGTCAAAGAGTATCTGCGCCGTATTCGCCACGCCGGAGAACAAGGTGCTGACCTTGCTCGGCAGCTGTTGAACTACGCCGCTAAGGGGGAAGTTGTTCTCGCAGAAGTGGATCTCAAGCGTCTTGTTGTAGGCACTGTCGACATGTTGCGTTCATCCCTGCGGGGATCCACTGAATTGATCGTCGAAGCGGATTCGAAAGAACCCTTAAAGGTGCTGACAGATTCGACTCAGATCGCACAAATCCTTTTGAACCTCATCGTCAACGCCCACGAAGCCATTGGCGATCACCCGGGGAAAATTTGTGTACGAACCGGATATACAACACTCGATCGTGAGGCGCTCGATGGGTTGCCTGGCGCAGAGAATCTATCCGCGGGCGACTACGTGTATGTGATGGTCGAAGACAGTGGCGGCGGAATTCCGATGGAATGGCAGGCGCGCATATTCGACCCGTTTTTCTCGACCAAGGCTGTCGGCAGAGGCCTTGGACTTTCCAGCGCTATTGGCACGATTCGCAAACATCAAGGCTATATTCGGGTGGCCAGCGTCGTCGGAAAAGGCAGCGTGTTCACTGTTTACATTCCGCGTGTCCAGTCTTCCGACGGTACTCAAGACTCGAGTGTTTCGTCCGCAGTTTCGCATCGGCGAGGCAAGCGCGCAGTCATTCTTGACGACAACGAAACCGTACGCAGTGTGGACATGCAAATGCTGGAACGCCTGGGTTTTGACGCGAAAGATGCTGACGGACGATTGGAGACGACGCTCGATCTCGCAGTTTCGTCGGATCTATTGATGGTGGACCTCACGATGCCCGGAGTCACCATCCGTGAAGTCATCACGATGCTAAGGTCTCGAAATCACGAGCTCCCCATCATCGTCGTTAGCGGCTACAACACCGTCGACATACACGATATTTACGCGAACGACCCGCACACGGTGTTCCTGCAAAAACCATTCACACTGGGAAAGCTGGCGGCGGTCGTCGAGACGTTGTTGCCGCAAAAAGCTAGAACCTCATGATCCAATTTCGCCATCGGCTTTGCTCAATGCTCTGGTGTTTGCTGTTGCTGTGCAGCACGTTGGGCCACGCAAAAGCGGAACGTCTCACCATAGCCGCGGCAGCGGATCTCAAATTCGCGATGGACTCGTTGATCACGAGCTTTCGTGCAGATCACAGCCAAGCCGCCATTAACGTGATCTATGGCTCTTCAGGTCGGTTCTTCAACCAGATACAAAACGGCGCACCGTTTGATGTCTACTTTTCCGCTGACATCGACTATCCAGAAGTTCTTGCGAAAGAAGGTCTGACCGCATCGCCGGTACACCGCTACGCGATTGGTCGCCTCGTTGTCTGGAACAAACGGATCAGCGCATCTTCACTTTCACTCGCTTCGGTCAAAGACACGAACGTGCGACGAATCGCCATCGCCAACCCAAAGCACGCCCCTTACGGCAAGCGTGCAGAAGAAGCGCTGCGCGCACTCGATCTTTGGGTTGGGGTAGAACACAAACTGGTCTATGGCGAGAACATCGCGCAGACCGCGCAATTTGCTCTAACCGGGAATGCCGACATCGCCGTGCTGGCTTTATCGCTTGTGCTGCATCCACCGTTGTCGGAAGAAGGGCACTACACGCTCATCCCGGAACACCTTCACCGGCCACTCGAGCAAGGATTTGTAGTCACCAAGAGGGCCGAGGGGAATCAGTTGGCAAGAAGTTTCGAGGCCTTCGTGCAAACACCGGCGGCGCTCGAAATTCTGAAGCGCAATGGATTCTCGCTCCCGGCCAACGAAGACCGGGGCGAGCGAGCGCAGGTTAACCCTTGAGGTCGTCGACGCTGCGGATGATCCGGCCTACGAGGCCATAAGCCACCGATTCTTCGGCGCTCATCCAGTAGTCACGATCCGTATCCTGCGTGACCCGTTCGAGGGGCTGGCCCGTGCGCTCAGCGATGACCGCGTTGATACGCTCGCGGGTCTTGACGATCTCGCGTGCATGAATGGCGATATCCGTAGCGTCACCACCAAATCCGCCTGCAGGCTGGTGAATCAGGAACCGCGTATTCGGCAAACAGAGACGATTCTCTTTTTCCGCCGCAAGGTAGATATGCGTGGCAATGCTGCCGACCCAGCCGGTACCAATGCAGCGGACCACGGGTTTGATGTACTGGATCATGTCATATATCACATCACCCGATTCGACGTGACCACCGGGGGAGCTGATATAGAACGTGATCGGGTCGTCAGACTCATATGACAGCGTCAGCAGCTTTTCTGCAGTGCGCCGCGCGACTTCCTGATTCACCTCTCCAAACAGCGTGAGTGTCCTGTTCTTGAACAGTCCGTTCTCGAGGAAGTTCATATTCTTCGCAACTTCTTCGGGGTTTTTCTCGGCGTCCATCCTGTCTGTCACGTTACACCTCATCATCGGGGTACGGTAAAGTCGGCGATTCTACACCAGCACTGAGGGGGAAACCGCGATGCCTTTGGCACCCGAATACGACGCCATGCTCAAACAACTGTCGGCGCAACCCGGCCCGGCGATGAGTGACCTGCCACCGAGCGCCGGCCGCGAGATGTACCGCATGATGCGCCCAGTAGTGGCTGAACTGCCCATTGGCGGCGTCGAAAACCGGACGATCAACGGCAAGTCAGGCGCCATTGCATTACGCATCTATCGCCCTCTGACTTCGGGTGCTAAGGCCATGTTCATCAACTACCACGGCGGTGGCTGGGTGATCGGTGACCTCGACACGGCTGATGCTGCCTGTCGTGATCTGGCGACCGCACTCGATTGCATCGTTGTTTCCGTCGACTACAGGTTGGCACCAGAACACCTGTTTCCGGCTGCAGTGGATGACAGTTATGACGCTCTCTGCTGGGCCGTGGCCAACTCGGCGAGTCTAGGCGGCAATGGCAAAGTGTTGGTGGGAGGCGAAAGTGCCGGTGGCAATCTCGCCGCGGTGATGTGCATCAAGGCGCGGGATGAAGGCGGCCCGGCAATTACTGCGCAAGTGCTGTTCTATCCGGTCACTGATGCCGACATGACCAGGGACTCTTATCGACGCAATGGAGAAGGTTTTTTGTTGTCGAAAGATACTATGAAGTGGTTCTGGGATACGTATTGTCCCGAAGGCCAGCGCACCCATCCGCACGCATCACCGCTGCGCGCGATAAATCTTCGAGGCTTGCCACCCGCAATCATTGCAACCGCGGAGTTCGATCCGCTGTGTGATGAAGGCGCGTTGTACGCAGGCGCACTCGCGAATGCTGGCAACAGTGTGACCTACACCTGTTACGCCGGTCTTATTCACGACTTTATGGCGACGGCGGGGATGTTCGCATGCAGTCGTTCAGCCGCGAATGACGTGTACGCTGCGGTGAGGCGGTATCTCTAAGGAAGGTCTGATTACTCAGACCTTCCTGTGTGGTGCAGGGATGCACCGCCATTTTTCATGCGTGTGGCGCGTACCTCGCACGCGCATTTAAGGGCAAAGCCCGTGTAAACGCAGGGAAAATGCGAGACACCCTCAGGGTGCCGACCTGATCGATTCGCAGGAGCGAATTGATCAGAGTTACCCTAAGGAAACTCTGATTAATTGGATATTTTCGTCAGAACGAGGCGAGAGGAGCGTAGAAAAATCGCGGAAATGCAGTAGTTCCGCGATATTTTGGAGCGACGACCAACGAAGTTATGGCGGAAATAGACATTAATCAGAGATTCCCTATACGGCATAAGTCGGAGCGGCTTTCAAACCGCTCCGACAAAGCCTTCCCTTTCAGAACAGAAAAGACTCGTTAGTCGATTCGTGCCGCCGCGTAGCCTGAGAGCACGACCACATCGTTCTGATTACGTGTCTCTACGGTCAGATTGACGATGCCCTTGTCGACACTGTCAACCGTCGCGGTTGAATGTAGCGTATCTCCAGGCCACACCTGACTGGTGAACCGCACACCATACTTGGTCAGGCGCCCATCACCGACATAGTTCGTCAGCATGCGACCGGTCATGCCCATGGTGAGCATCCCGTGCGCGAAGACGGACGGATACTTCGCCACATCCTTTGTATAGATCTCATCGGTATGTAGCGGGTTGTAGTCACCAGACGTTCCGGCATACATGACGATCTGCGTTCGTTTGAGGTCTTCCACCAGACATTCAGTGTAGGTGTCGCCTACTTTCAGTTGAGTTGCTTTGAGTGCCATGGGTGACCTCCTTACTTCGAATCAACAGGACGTTCGGTGCGAACACCGACACCCTTCGCGGTAATGACGAGCTCGCCGGTCTGGTCGTAATACTCAGTCACCGTTTCCGTGAACACGAGCTTGCCAGAGCGCTTGCCTTCTTTTTCCCAGGTTTTTCCCGGCTTCACTACACCCTTGAGAATATCACCGGGTTTGATGTGCCGGTGATATTCGTAGTGCTGCTCAGCATGTAGTCCACCGCCGCCACCACCACCACCGGATGAGGGCTCACGCTTAATGCCGGTAGGTTCCTTGCCAGAGCCAAACCAAGGCTGGCCGACCTTCGGACGAAGGAAGTAGTTGGGATCAAACTGAGCGCTCGATTGCGCAAACGTCGGCGGTGCAATGACGTGCCCCACTTCTGTGGTCTTCGCGTAGTTGTCGTCGTAATAGATCTGGTTATAGTCGGCGACGGAGCGCGCAAACATCATGATGTGCGTCGCTTCCACCGGAAATCGGTCAACGGCCATGGTTCCCCCCTTTTGGAATACGTGTTATGCCGGGCGTTAGTGTCGCCGAATTTCTCGGCGTCGTCAGCGTCCCTTGAACTCAGGCTTTCGCTTTTCCAGAAACGCGGTGATGCCTTCGATTTTATCTTCCGTCTGCACCAGGGCGCCTTGCGCGTACTTTTCAAACATCAAAGCCCCCGCGAGGCTCGCTTCCATACCGAAGTGCACCATGGCTTTCATGGTGCGTGGGACGAACGGCGCAAACGACGCCAGGTGTTCTGCCATGCGCTGCGCTTCAGCAAGTAACTGATCTGCAGGAACGATGCGGGTGACAAGGCCAATCGCCAGGGCTCGATCCGCATCGATGGGATCACCCATCAACATCATCTCCATACCCCAGCCGCGACCAACCACCCTCGGCAATCGCGCACAGGCACCACCCCCTGGAATGATGCCAAGCTTGCCCTCCGGTGTGGCAAAGCGCGCGTGCGGCACGCTGATGCGCAGATCGCATCCCAGCGCCACTTCAAGACCACCACCCATACAGATGCCGTTAATGGCTGCGATGGTGGGCTTCGGCGTACGTTCGAGCTGATCCGCCAACCCTTGAACAATTGGCTCGAGGGCTTTGCGAAAATCCCGGTGCAGGACTTCAGAGAGGTCCGATCCAGAGGCAAAAGCCCGATCGCCAGCACCGGTGATGGTGATCACCCGGACATCGTCGTCACCCGCCGCCACCCGCACGGCCTGTTGCAGTTCGTCGAGTGTCGCCAAAGAAATCGCGTTGTGTTTGTCCGCACGGTTGATGGTGATGAGCGCCATCGGCCCACGTGTTTCGTAGAGGATGTTCGCGTAGTCCACGTCGAGCTCGTCTGTCAGAAGGAAGTGCGAATTCTAGCCTTCTGAGGAAGGTAACTGACTAAGAAATGCCTGAGATTGGCGGATCGACTCTTCCATGTCCTTGATCAAACGACCCACGTCTCCCTCGATCACTCCAAGTTCACCTTTCAGCGAGGCAATCGCTTGGGCATTGAGATTGTGTTTGAGATAGAGCACCTGGTCGCGAAAGACTGTCAACACGAGCTGCATCCGCGATTCCGCACGCCGCATCGACGCGATAAAACCTTTGTATGCCGTTTGAGATGCCAGCAGCTGCTTGCGACTACCCGCCTTTAGTTTGGGGTTGGAAATCAGTTCGATTTCCTTCTGCCATTCGATGAATAGATCACCCGACACATCTTCAACCGCGGCGATACGATCCGACACGTCTTTGGCGCGCACTTCTGCGTCGTCAAAAGCCTCTTGCAGTTCGGTATAGGCGTCCTTGAGTTCACCCGACTGGACACCGACCACAGACTCGAACTGCTCCAGTGCCGTTTTAAACTCCTCTTTGGCTTCTTCCTGGGAATCCATGGCCGCTTCGACCCGATCACGCAGGATGTCACGCTTGTGTACACCAACCTGCTCCATCGCACCGTAGTAAGCGGTACCGCACCCGAAGAGCGCCGTCAGCAAAAGAACTAGCCAGATGTTTCGCACGCTTGTTGTCTCCAGAACGGTCTTTCCAGAAAAGACGAAGGCCGCTCAAGAGCGGCCTTCGCAACTACCACTTACAGGTTCAGCACTTATTGACCGTTAGAAATCTTCGCAGAGACCCGACGGTTGTGCTGACGACCTTCTTCCGTGTCATTGGTGTCAATGGGTGAAGACTCACCCAGACCCTTCGACGACAGACGCTCACGGGCAACACCACCACGAGTCACCATGTCTTCCAGAACGGCGCTGGCGCGACGCTCAGACAGGCTCTGGTTGTACGCATCGGTACCCCGTGCATCAGTGTGGCCTTCGAGTACAGCGACCGAACCCGAGAATTGCTTCATGAACGCTGTGACTTCATCGATTTCCGGGAAGTGCGACGGGCGCAGTTGTGCGGAGTCGAAGTCGAACTCAAGGTTCAGGTCGATCGTCACCGTCTCAGCCAGTTCAGGTGCAGCTTCCGGTGCGGGTGGCGGGCAGCCATCTGCATCAACGGCAATACCTGGCGGCGTACCTGGACACTTGTCAGCGCTGTCGACAACACCGTCGCCGTCGCTATCGAGTTCACAACCATCAGGACCCACTTTGGTACCCGGGGGAGTGTTGGGACACTTGTCATCCGGATCGAGCACACCATCGCCATCCGCATCACCGATGCTGGCGGCGCCACCCATGTCACCCATGAACGCGGTCAAACCGACGAACGCGAAGGGCTGGATGTCTTCCTGGTCAGGGGAATACATCAAACGGATATCACCACGCAGTGCAAGACGCTCGGTCAGGTTCTTGAAGACACCGACACCTGCGTTGAGCTGGGTATCTTTCTCAGCATCACGAACGTCGTCGAACTCGATCTCCGTACGGCCAGCGCCGAACAGCAGGAAAGGTGACCAACCATTGTTGTTGCTGATGCGATAGAGGACGTCCAGCCACAGCAGGTCGGAGTTGTCCGAACCATTGCCGCCAGGCAAGTCGTAGTCGAGCTTGGCGCGACCGGCCAGAAGTTCAATGTTGATCCGCTCGCTGACCGGAAAACCGACAGCAAGACCACCACCGAGCTCCGCATCATCGATACCGATCGACTGCTTGTCCGGCGCCTTGTAGTAGATCAGACCGGGGCTCAGATAGACGGTGCCTTGGTCACCGGCAATCGCATTGGCCGACCACAGAAGGCTGGCCATCACCACTGCGTACAGGACACGCAAACCCTGTCTCATGTTGATGTCTCTCCAGTTATTGACGTTCTTGTCTTGAAGTTCTTGCACAGATGTTCTTAAACTGTCGCGGTCCGCTGCCGACTTCTCCTAAGCGTGTACCGAAGTCACGGTCCGCATCAAACGAACGGCCTGCGACGGGCATCGAGCAGGCCGGCATTATAGCCACTGACGCCATTAAAGCAGCCGATTTCACGCCCCGAATGATGGTGATTGTAAAAGAGCTGTCAACTCACTTCTTATCGCCTGCAGCAGACGTTCGTAATCCTCAATACTCCCGCCCCATACGCAGCACTGAATACAGCCTCTCTATGGAAGTCACGGAAGAAACGACCGGGCAGATCATCCAACTCTGGCTTGAATGGCAGTCGGGAAAACCAACACATCAACGCCTCTTCTTCAAATTCTTTGAAGACGCGGTGCAGTCGCACCCGCAACTTTCCGAACTGTCGTTGCTCGACACACTCGGTGTTCTCAATTCAATGAATGGAATCACGCCCCAACTGCATTGATCCTGAGTTTACTCATGGCAAAAACAGTACCGGCGGGAGGATCCCGCCGGTCGCTAAGTCAGCGCTCTACCCCAAGAACTTAGAAGCGCACATCTACCCCGATCGCATACGCGATGTCAGTTTTGTGGCTACCCAAGGGCGGTTTGGTCTGATGACGCAGGTCTGCTCGGATCGTCGAACTCCACCACTCATCAAACAGGAACGCGAGACCGGTAGAAGAATCCAGCACTTCACCACGGCTGCTATCCAGAATTTTCAGGATCTGGTGGCGATGGAAGAACTCCAGCTGTTCCCCTACCAACAACCTGCGGTAGGCGAGTGCCCAACGGGCTGCTGGGTTGGTCTCCGATCCAGTAACGATGTCCTCGTAAACCGCACTACCACCAAGTTCCACCGTGAGTGAGCCAAGGCTGTTATCCCAGAACCGGTAACCTAGACCGGCACCTGCCGTTATGCGTGGGTCCACGCCCAGCAGTTTGTCCTTGAAATATTCGGCGTTCGCACCGAAGAACCACTTTGGATTGGCCAGAAAACGCTTGTAACCATAGTCGATGTCGAAGAGTTCCCGGGTGGTGACCGAATCCACCTCGTCCTGAAAGAGTGCGACGGTTAGCAGGTGTTGGTTTTTGACATTTCGCGCCAACGACTCGGTGGACACCGAGAAGTTGCGGTTGTCGGTATTGCCTTTGGTGAGCGCTGCTGCGACGTCCACTTTGTGTTGCCAGTTGGTAACGTCGACCGCTGCCCCCCGGCAGATCGCGTAGCTTTACTGACATCAGCAAGTGCGAGATCGCGGTTGAGAGAGGACAGCTTTAACGCAGCCGCTTCGCCATCAATAGCACTGAAGAGATTTTCGCCTCCACTGGTCAGCAGATTCAGCTCGGCATCCGTTTTGATGCGCGCCACCTTATCGAGCCCTGCCGTGATCTTGCCGGCGTATTCGGTCTGCACAACTACTTTGCCACCCGCGATGGATGTCACAGTGCCGGTGATGACATCCCCATTCGTGAACTCCACGCGATCCGCTTGCGCAGTGTGTGCAAGCGCGAGCTCGAGAAGCAGAATTGCTGATTTTGATCGCCAGCGCGTCATCCGCAGAAACATACTCATCACCCTTCCTTAAAACGTTCGTTGGGACTGCGCAGCCTAACCACAGACGGGCACTGCTGCGAGACCGCCTGATCGCTTACGCCTACTTTTTACAGGTTTGGTACGCTGCCGGAGTCAGACCGGTCAACAGTTTGATAGTCGGCCAACCCCTGATCCGCGGCGCGCGGTGATTCCGGCTGGGGCGCTTCTGTGGGCAACCTGACGATAAAAGTCGAACCACGTCCGACTTCGCTTTCGACCAACACACTGCCACCATGCAGCTCAACTGCAGTGCGGACAAATCGTAAGCTGAGACCTACGCCTGAACTTTCGATCGGCGGTGTCAGGGTGGCGTGGAAATACGGATCAAATACCCTGCCTAAGTCTTCCGCGGGGATTCCAAAACCCTGATCACACACCTCGACGTCCACCACTTTCGCGACGGGGCGAAGCCGGAAGGTGACCTGACTTCCCATCGGACTATATTTGATCGCGTTGTCGATGAGGTTGACGAATACACGCTCCAGTAACTCACCATCGCCGAGTATCCACAATGACGATGGCAATTCATGTTCGCGGTCGAACTTCACTTACACGTTTCTGTTTCGCGCTTGTTCATAGACCTGATCAACTGCATTTTCCATCACCGCGAGCATGTCAAACTCGTCCCGATCGAGGACAGACAGGTTCTCGAGCCTCGACAGGCGCTCGAACTCCTCCGACACCTTAAGACTGCGAGTGGCGTAGTTCTCGATGCGCTGGAGCGCCGCAGGGTCATCGACTAACCGCGGATTGCGCACAATGGAGAGAATCGAGGAAATCGGAGAGCGCAAATCGTGGGAGACAAAGGCCAGCGTTTCGTCACGTCGCTCCTGCGCCAGGCGAATCGCGGTAACGTCATTGAGCGTGAGTAAACATACCGGCTGCGCGCAACCACTCACGCGGAGGGGTTCAAAACGCGCGATTAACCGCTGCCCTTTGGTATTGCGTGTTTCGAGAATTTGAGTGCGTCGCGCAGCGCCGCTCGACGCAACACCGGTCTCCACTCAATTCCGGTAAGCCCTGCTAGTGCCGTTTCTACGAAGTACGAGTGTTCATCGGGCACACCGGTGAAACTGCGAAAAGAAGCGTTAGAGAGCAGCACGTTACCAGAGACAACAAAGATGCAGAGCCCGACAGGCATTTGGTCGGTACCCGCCATGCTCACATCTCGCCCTACGCGCACTTCGTCGGCGAGGGTTTGAATGCGCAGCAACCGCGACACAAATGGGTCGGTAGGACTCCCTTTGAGCGCCGAGACTTGGCGTTGATCAAGAGTTACGGCCTCGCGCAGCGCCGCCACCTCTGCGCTTGGACCTGAATTTTCAATCCCCATAGTAGAATCGTCAGGTTGAAGCAGCCAACGGAGTCGCTCCTCGACGGTGGTCCCGGTGATTCTGGCTCGACGACGTGACCAGCGGAACGCCTCGATCGCGAGTCGATCCAGTTCATCACCTACAAATCTCCAACCCATGGCATTTGCTCGCCAGCTCCATAGCGGGTACACGAGTGTCGCACCAACACTTGCCGCAGCCAGGTCCAGGAAGTGCGACATCATGAGCATGGCGGTTGCGCTGAACACGGTCGGGGCAACCGCCAAAACCACAGAAACTGACAACATCTCTCCCGGATGAAGGCGAGGAATCAACACCAGCGCGACCAGAACCCAAGTGAGCGTGATGCATCAGATGGCCCATGGCGGGACAGGTGCAAGTACACCGCCTTGGACCACCGCATTGAGCACATTGGCGTTGTATTCGACACCGGCCATCGGGCGAATCTCTGCAGACACCGGTACCGGAATTGCATCCGGTGCCCCGAGGTCCGTGCGGCCAACCAGGACGATACGACCCTGTAGAACCTTCGCATCAACAGCACCCGTCAGGACTTCATGGGCGGATACATGCTGAAAACTGCCTGGCGGACCGGCAAACCAGATTCGACGGTAAGCACAGCGTTCATTGGCGATGGAACTCTGTGCGTCTTGGGTGCACTCCGCTCTGCTCCTTTCTTCCACCGTCTCCGGAAGCCCCGACAGCAACCATCCAATATGAGGCCAATGGGGTTCACCGATGCCTTCATATCGGTAACTTCCACGGACGATACCGTCCCCATCGGGTGCCACGTGCACGTGACCTAAGTGATCAGCGACGTCGAGTAGATCAGGAAAGGGGAGTTGTTCGAGCAGCGTGCCGCCGGGAGTCACCGCGTCGATAACGACGGGTAGGACCAGTTGATCAATCTTCGCAGCAGCAGAAACCAATGCTGCGTCACCCGCCGGTGAGCCTCCGTCGGTGTACACCACATCCACGAACACGCTTTCAGGTTTCTGTGCCTGAATCGCTGCCAGGAGTTCCGCTTGGGTTTCTCGGGACCAAGGCCATCGCCCAACACGGGAAAGACTGCGTGAATCGATGCCGACGAGCAGAATTCGTTTGTCCGGATTCGAATCGGTGGAACGGATTTGCATAGACATCGCTGCGCACTCCCTGGCGCACGAATGAGAGATCAGTTTTACAGTTGCTCGCCGATGAAAACAAGTGAGGGTGTGAGTGGCGTCGAATCTCCTTGCGCGTCATCCGCTCAAGCGAGTTGTTGGCGTCCAAACAGTTTCCGATCCCCAAAAGAAAACCGCCGGTCTGGAGAGGTGACCGGCGGTTTGGAGCGACCTGCGAGAGGTCTCAAGGGCATAGAGATTGCGTTCTCTCTGAGGCAGTTGCCCGCCTCAGAAAGAGATACTGAACCCTCTCTGTTTCACTACAATTTCCTGCAACAATTTTTTTGTGTCACTTTGTTACGAGGTCGATGTCAGGCCGAGGTGATTCGAGCACCGCGTTTGATCAACGTCGATCAATAGACCTAGACGCTAACTCCTCGGGCGTTCGATTGTGAGGAGCGGTTCGGTTGGAGTTCCACAACAAAGCGAGCCCCGTGCTTCGGCGCGCTTTCGATCCAGACCTGCCATCCCTGAAGTTCACAAAGCTGCCTAACGATAGCGAGACCAAGACCACTTCCCCCTGTCGTCGCACTGCGTGCTTCATCCAGTCGAAAAAAAGGTTGGAACACCTGTTCGCGATACTCTTCGGGAATCCCCTTGCCATTGTCGGTGACTAGAATCCGGGTGCCGTTGCGTTCGAGTGTTACACCGCCACCATGTTGAATACCGTTAACCAGAAGATTCTGCAGCACCCGTTTGAGTGCATTCACGGCGAGCAGCATCCGCCTCGGCTCGGGCTGCGCGCATCGATAAGGGACCGGCGTGACAAATGACTCCACCACTTCGGTCATAAGTTGTTCGACGTCAGCTTCTTTAGGTTTTTCCTCGGCACCACGCGCAAAACTCAGTGCGTCACCGATGAGTCGGTCCATGACCTCAAGATTACGTTTGAATCGCTCAACAAGCGCCGGATCGACATGGTCAGGCAAGAGCTCCACAGCCAGTCGCATACGCGTGAGCGGAGTGCGCAGATCGTGCGAAATTCCAGCGACCAACGTCGTGCGATTGGAGAGTAGAGCGCCGATCTCTTGAGCCATCGTGTTGAAGTTGTGCACCAGACTCGCGAGCTCACGAGGACCCGTTTCGGGCAAAGGCTCGAAGTCCTTGTTGCCACGAAACGCCTCCACGCGATCAGCAACATAGGTTAGAGGTCCGGCGATGCGGCGCACGATAATCAAGGAGGTGACAAAAACGATTCCGGCACCGAGCACAATGATGATGATGCCCACATAGAGCGGCTGAATGTCTTCGAGCGTAGGCACAAAGCCGATCTGCAGTGTCTGCCCGCCCATCGGCACGTCCACCCAGATCAGGTCTTCGCCAGCCTGCATCTTGATCGGTTCATCGAGGCGTGATTCCAAGCTTTCCTCAAGCAGAGTGAAGTAGTTTGCAGCCGGCATCGGATCGTCGTAGGTACGCACATCACCGGTAAGAATCAGGTCGTGACTCTCCGCCAGTTCAAGCTCGAAGTAGGGTCTAGCTTCTGGGGGTAACTCGACCCAGGTTTGTGCAGACAGCACCAACAATCCAGCAGCGTCATCCGCCGAACGGCGCGCGATCGGATCGATCACAAAGGTGTTGAGAGCGGTCGTGGCAATGATCGCAATCAGAAGCGAACTCACCGCCAGTGTGAGGTTGGTGCGGACCAGCAACGAAGCTGGTCGAGCACGATCACTCAACGTCACCGCCTTCGGGACAGAACATGTAGCCCTTTCCCCAGATGGTTTTGATGAACCGGGGATTGGAAGGATCAGTTTCGATTTTGCTTCGCAGCCGTGTAACGCGGACATCGATGGAGCGGTCGAACGGTAGTCGTTCTGCACCCGTTAGAAGATCGAGAATTCGGTCGCGATCCAGCAGTCGATTTGGATGCCGCACGAACACAGCGAGTAGATCGAACTCACCCGTCGTCAGTGGCACCTCATCACTACCGCGTGTCAGTCGGTGCGCAACTGCGTCAAGGGTATACACCCCGAAGCGGAACCGTTGGGCATTTGCAGCTGGTGCCGGTTGAGCGCCAGCAGCGCGTCTAAGCACGGCACGAACTCGCGCCAACAACTCGCGAGGATTAAACGGCTTGGAAAGGTAGTCATCGGCGCCAACCTCAAGCCCGACAATCCGGTCCACATCTTCGCCCGCAGCAGAAACGATGATGATCGGCGTATTCAGTTCGCGTTTGACTCGGCCGGCAAGCGACAACCCATGTTCACCGGGCAACATCAAATCAAGAACGATAAGATCGAAACGCTCGCTCGCCAGCTTCTCGAACATCTCAGTGCCGGACTGAACGCAGCTGACCTTGAACCCCTGTTGCACAAGGTAGGCTTCGATGAGTTCGAGGATTTCAGGGTCGTCATCAACGACCAACAGACGGGCACCTTCAACATCCACGGTGGGACTGGTCCTCAGCGCGAAACAGGTGACGCGTCGGGGAGTTCCGGCACGGTGGTGGAAGACGACGCGGGCATCACGCCTCGAGAAGTACTGGGACTCTTTCGCGGATCAGGATTTAGTTTTTCCTCCTGTTCCAGCGCTCGCCTTTGCGCTTCCTGGGACGTCGCCGGAAGCGAACCGTCATCACGGGCCGCACGTTGTTCAAAGCCAGTGCCATAACCTTGATCCACTGGGATCATTCGAATGATGCGACGCTCAACTCGGACGGTGGTTCCATCCGGTCGCTTCACCACGCCAAATTGACGGGTTGCCTGGATACGTACTTTGCCAGTGTTGCCGCTGACACCATTGTTCTGCGCCATCCTGCGGCGCACCTCAGCAAGAAGCGCGCGACGTTCGGGTGCACTCAAATACCCCCAACGCGCACCGAGCGCATCGAGCTCTTGGTTGGTCGCGTTGACATAAGAAATCGGACGAGATACAGGGAGCTCAGATTCCGCTTGAGGAACGACCTCTTCAGCAGGTTTGACTGCGAGAACTTGAGCGGGGATCAGGCCAAACAAAAGCGCTAACATAGCTCCGACTAGTCCACTCCTTGACGAGAGTTGCGAGACGCCGAGCACCTTTTGCTGCGCACTCCTCGACGCGTCGCCGCTGCGGGCGACGTTCTTCGCGTCGATGCTTGTTGCGTCAACTCTCCTGATGTCGACTCTCTCTACGCCCCTCGCGTCGAGTCGCGTAACGTCGACTTCGTTATTGACCTGAGGAGCCAGGTACATATCGAGGCGCATATCGGTTTCTGCAGAACTTCGTATCGCAGTATGCCCCAATGCGGTTTCGAGGGCTGTTTCCTGCCAGTTTCGACGCCGTTTCATTGTGTTTCGGGTCGCAACTAGCAGGAGCGGATGATCAGACGGCCTCGAAGAGACCAGCTGCACCCTGTCCGCCACCGATACACATGGTGACCACGCCGTACTTCTTGTTTCGACGCTTCAGCTCACGCAGTACCGCACCCGTCAAACGTGAGCCGGTCATGCCGAACGGATGGCCGATGGCAATGGAGCCGCCGTTGACGTTGTAGCGCTCATTGTCGATGCCGAGTTTGTTGCGGCAGTAGAGCGCCTGGGATGCGAAGGCTTCGTTCAGCTCCCAAAGGTCGACGTCGTTCAGCTTCAGGCCAGCGTTTTCAAGCAGCCTGGGGATGGCGAATACGGGGCCGATACCCATTTCGTCCGGCTCACAACCTGCGACGGTGAAGCCTCGGAAAATTCCCATCGGCTTGAGGCCGAGTTGTGCGGCACGCTGCGCGGACATCATCAAGGTCATTGAAGCACCATCTGACAGCTGTGATGCATTGCCAGCGGTGACGCTGCCATCTTCTTCGAACGCCGGTGGCAGCTTGGCGAGCCCGGCCAGTGTTGTGTCGGCACGGTTACATTCATCTTTGTCGACGCTGACAGAGACGCGGGATTCAGCGCCGGTTTCTTTGTCAACCTTCAGCATGGTTGCCTGCATCGGAACGATTTCTTCACCGATCCATCCAGCAGCCGCAGCTTTCGCATAACGCTGTTGGCTTTGCAGCGCGTAAACGTCCTGCATTTCCCGGGTGACCTGGTAGCGACGAGCAACCACTTCCGCGGTGTTGCCCATGGCCATGAAAATCTCAGGTTTTTCTTCGACGAGGCGCTTGTTCTGCTCGGCCTTACCTGCAGTTTGACGCGTACGCATGGAGATGGAATCGACCCCACCGGCCATCGCAACTTCTGTTTGGCCTGAGGCAATCTGGTTGGCGGCGATCGCGATGGACTGCAGACCCGAGGAGCAGAACCGGTTGATAGTGACACCAGCAGTGGTCACGGGCAGCTTCGAAAGGATGACCGCGAGGCGTGCCAGGTTGCCGTCCTGTTCACCAGAATGGCTTGCTGCACCGACGACAACGTCTTCGACTTCGTCCGGTGACAGGTTCGGATGTCGAGCCAGCAGGGCATCGATGCAATGCGCCACCATGTCATCCGAACGGGTAAGGTTGAAGGAGCCCCGGAAAGATTTGGCCAGCCCCGTTCGAACGCTGTCTACGATGACGACATCGCGCATGTTTCCCCCTGGTTTTATGTTTCTTTGTTGCTATCGCAACAAATCCCTGGAACCCAGGGCAGCTGGCATGTTAACCAAGGGTTTGCGGTAACACCACCAGCTTTGCTGTGGGTGGCCAGGGAGACAATTCGCATCTTCACGATACGTTGAACCGCCCACTTAGGAGGCAAGCATGTCCCGATTCCATGAACTGACCATGAACGACGTCAAGGGCCAACCCGTTCCATTTAAGAACTACGTGGGTTCACACTGCCTGATCGTCAACGTCGCTAGCCGCTGAGGGCTGACACCTCAGTACGCCGGGTTGCGTACTCTGCAGGAAACGTTTAGTTCAAAAGGCTTTAGCGTACTCGCCTTTCCTTGCAATCAGTTTGGCTCGCAAGAGCCTGGCACGGATGCCGAGATTCTTGAATTCGCCACCAGCCGTTACCAGGCGAATTTTCCGATGTTCTCCAAAATCGACGTCAATGGCGATACAGCTTGCGAGTTGTATCAATGGCTGAGGTCAGAAAAGCCCGATGACGCCGGAAAGTCAGATATTCCCTGGAACTTCACCAAGTTTTTGGTCGACGGGGACGGACATGTGATCGCTCGATATGCACCAACCGTGACGCCAGAAACGATAGGAGAGGAACTCCGAAAGATGCTCTGAGAGCTGCTGGGCGCTCCCGACGCGGTCAACAAACGGTCATGCAGTTGCAGCATGACCGCGCTACTGTTCGGGCATGGGCTATCGAACGCTGCAAAAAAAACACTAAGCATGTAGAACTGACCGCAAGGGACGACTTCATCGAGCCTACGCGCCGGAGACGGAGCTGACTTCGCGAGATTTCGGGGAACTACGAACGTTAGCGGCCTAGTCTCAGATCAGACCAGTACCTGCCGATGGACGCGACCGAACTCAAAGCGATCGAGCTCAATATCGACGAATGGCTACTATCTTTGGGACGAGCGAGCTAGAAAAACTCCGACTGTCCTTAAATCTCGCAATCCACCATAGATCGGGCCGGAAATGGGTTCACGCCGTGGCACCTAGCACACGACCAATCCCAGAAGCGACATACGGCGAGAATTGGGGCGAGATACGATCGGGAAGTTGAGCGCTTTATGGCTCAACTTCCGATCGGATTCGAACCTTAGTTCGTAGCAGCGCCTTCTACAGCTTCGGCAGCGCCTTCGACGGCTGCACCAGCAGCATCAACAGCACCTTCAGCAGCGGTATCAACTGCGGCGCCGACAGCGGCGGCAGCATCAGCAGCTACATCACCTGCGCCTTCAACTGCGGCACCAGCCGCATCAACCGCTTCGCCTGCTGCATCAACGGCTTCGCCGGCAGCATCAGCGTCGACAGCGCCTTCAGCAGCGGCATCACCCGCAGCGGCAGCAGCATCACCTGCAGCATCGGCAGCTTCAGTGGCAGCGGCAGCAGCCTCGGTGGCTTCCTGTTTGGCTTCCTGGGAGCACGCGCCAACCAGCAGCGCGAAGGTGGCGATCGACAGAGCTTTGAGCATTGTGTTGAGCGTTTTCATGAACACCTCCGTTTTGGGAGGCGCAAGAATAACTGAAATGAGGTTGATGAGAAGTGGGGGATGGGGCCTCGATGGATAAATGCCGGAGAATTTCTGAAGGAAGGACGTGATGGCGAGGTCGGGCGCCGCAATTTCGCGCATGTTAACTTCCCAGCAGCCGAAGCGCGTGACCTATCACCTAACCGTTAGGAGAGATCACGATGTCTATTGAATTGCCCTCCACACTCTTTGCCAAGGGTCTCTGTTTTGGCGAGGGTCCTCGTTGGTATGACGGCAATCTCTGGATTTCTGACATGCACGCCCACCAAGTCCTTCGTTTTGACAGCAGCGGCAACGCAACGTCGATTCTCGAGGTGCCTGGTTGCCCTTCAGGTCTTGGTTGGATGCCGGACGGTTCACTGTTGGTCGTCTCCATGGAGGACCGGAAACTGCTCCGACTTCGCGACGGATCGGTCTCGACTCACGCGGACCTTTCGTCGCTGGCAAAAGGCCGCTGTAACGACATGGTTGTCGACGCAGAGGGTCGCGCCTACGTCGGAAACTTTGGGTTTGACCTCCACGGCGGGGAAAAGTCCCGTCCGACTGACTTGATTTGTGTTGATCCGGACGGTTCATCAAGGATTGTTGCGAGTGACTTGGTGTTTCCCAACGGGACCGTCATTACACCGGACGGCAAAACCCTCGTTGTTGGCGAGTCGTTCACTGGTCGCCTGACTGCCTTTGATGTCGGTCCAAACGGTGATCTCTCGAACCGGCGCGTTTGGGCAGACCTTCCGAACGGCGCAGTTCCCGATGGGATCTGCCTGGATGTTGCTGGCGGCATCTGGGTCGCGTCCCCGACCACCAATGAGTGCATTCGCGTCGAAGCAGGAGGAAAGGTCACACACCGCGTCGCTTTCGATCGTGGTGCATACGCCTGCATGCTCGGCGGCTCGGATTTGTATGTACTGATTTCCGGCGCGTCACATCCGAACAAATGCCGCGCTGAACGCAGTGGGCAGGTGGTGGTAGCCAAGGCGCCATTCGCCGGCGCCGGCCTGCCATGAATGGGGCTGTCTTTAGGGAATCTCTGATTAATGTCTGTTTCCGCCTCCCCCTTTAGGGGCAGTGAGCTTCGTTAGTCGTCGCTACAGAAAATCGCGGAACTACTGCATTTCCGCGATTTTCCTCCGCTCCTCCAGCCCCCAAGAGGTATTGGCTCTGACAAAAATATCCAATTAATCAGAGTTTCCTTAGGAAAGGGACTGTCTATCCAGTCTGAAAACCTTCGGGTTTAATGCCGCGCTCTAATCGTAAGTGCGATAACGCCATGACCAACCCGATCTTCCAAAACTACACCTCGCCCTGGGAAAACGATGAACTGCGGATCCTGCGTGACGCCGCACGCAAGTTTTTCCAAAGCGAATTCAAGCCGAAGAATGATCGCTGGATCGAAGCCGGAATCGTTGATCGGGACGCCTGGTTCCTGGCCGGTGAAGCCGGACTGCTCTGCGCGGAAATCCCCGCCGAATACGGCGGTGGTGGCGGCGACTATCGTCACGAAACCGTGATCATGGAAGAAATGCTCTATGCCGGGCTTGGCGGCTTCGGCAATCAGGTGCACTCCACCATCGTTGCACCGTACATCCTCAACTATGGCTCTGAAGAGCAAAGACGCCGTTGGCTTCCGAAGATGGCAACCGGAGAGACGGTCGGTGCCATCGCCATGACCGAACCGAATACCGGGTCTGATCTGCAGGCCGTGCGAACGACCGCCATTCGTCAGGACGATCACTACGTCATCAACGGCGCCAAGACCTACATCAGCAACGGTCAACACTGTGGGCTCGTCATCGTCGTCGCCAAAACCGATCCGGCACTGGGTGGCCGAGGGATCTCTCTGGTTGTGGTTGAGACGGACAACCCCGGCTTCAAACGTGGCCGAAATCTGAAGAAGCTAGGACAACATTCGGCGGACACCTCGGAGATGTTCTTCGACGACTGTCGGGTACCGGTGACCAACCTTCTCGGCGAAGAAGAAGGCAAAGGTTTCGTGCAGCTGATGCAGCAGTTACCACAAGAACGTTTCAACATCGCACAAGCAGCGGTGTGTGGCATCGAACGGGCGCTTGAAGTAACACTCGACTTCGTCAAACAGCGCAAAGCCTTTGGTCAACGCGTGATCGATTTCCAGAACAGCAAATTCAAACTCGCCGAGTGCAAGACAGAAGCGCTGGTGGCGCGAACGTTTGTCGATCAGCTGTTGCTGCAACACCTCGAAGGCAAACTTGATGCGGCGACGGCTTCAATGGCCAAGTACTGGTGCACACAAAAACAGAACGAGATCGTGGATGAGTGCCTGCAATTGCACGGTGGCGCGGGTTACATGGATGAGTACGAAATTTCCCGCATGTACGCCGACGCACGGGTGCAAAAAATCTACGGTGGCACCAACGAGATCATGAAGGAGTTGATCTCGCGGTCCTTGTGATCCGGCCCGTCAGAAAAGCAACGGGTTACGCGACATCGCCACTGCGAAGATATAGCCGACGCTCGCCAATGCGCCGATAACGCCAACTACGCGCATCGGTGTGCTTGAGGCCCGCAGTGTCAGCACACCGAAGCCGATGTAGGCAAGCAACGCGATGAACTTGGCCAGCAACCAGCTCTCTGTAAAAGCGTGGCCAAGGTTCAGGACAAGCAGCGCCCCACACATCAAAAGCAGTGTGTCGATTACGTGCGGCAGGATTTTCAGGGCTTTGTTTGACAGTGCCGCTGAATCCATGAGGGCGAGCACTGCACGCATCACAAACCCGATGATGGTGATGTAAGCGAGCAATACATGGAGATTTCTGACCAGCGACACGTTCTTACCCCTTCCTGTTCTTACCACCCTTTCAGCTCGCGAATTCTGCCACAAGCCGATACCGTAGACCGATGAGTACTTCAGACTCGACCTCCATCGACTAACGCATCAACGCCGCCATTCAACCGGTCACCGACCTGGTATCAGGCATCGTCTTCTACACCATCCCCGTCGGCGGCGCAGACCTGCCGTTGATTGTGCTCTGGCTGATCGCTGGCGGTCTGTTCTTCACCGTGTATCTGCGATTCATCAACGTGCGCGGATTGATGCATGCGTGGGCGATACTTACCGGCAAATACGCGCAGTCCACTGACCCCGGTGAAATCTCCCAGTTTCGTGCGCTGACGACAGCCATCAGTGGTACGGTTGGCATCGGCAACATCGCCGGGGTGGCCGTGGCGATCTCCATGGGTGGCGCTGGGGCAACGTTCTGGCTCATCGTCGCCGGGTTGCTCGGGATGAGCACCAAGATGGCGGAATGCACGCTGGGTGTGCGGTATCGACGCATCAACGCAGAGGGACAAGTCGCTGGTGGTCCCATGTATTACCTGCGCCACGGTTTTGCGGAGTTGAACCGCCCTCGACTTGGCCGTGCACTAGGCGCGTTCTACGCCCTCTCCATGGTGTTCGGCTGTCTGGGCATCGGCAACATGTTCCAGTCCAATCAGTCGGCAGCGATTCTGGTCGATATCACCGGTGGCGAGTCGAGTCCGCGCTACGGCAACAGCTGGATGATCGGCGTGGTGATGGCTGCCGCCGTCGGCATCATCACGATGGGTGGCATCCGCTCCATCGCGGCCACCACCGTCCGCATGGTGCCGTTCATAGCCTTGTTGTATGCCTCACTGTCCTTGCTGGTCATCGTGCTCAACATCGAAAAGCTTCCCGATGCCTTCGTTCGCATCTGGCATGGCGCCTTTTCGCCGGAAGGTGTCGCCGGTGGTGTGCTCGGCGTCATGATCATCGGCTTTCGTCGCGCCGTGTTTTCCAATGAGGCGGGTCTCGGATCAGCGGCAATCGCTCATTCCACAGCCCGCACTCCGTTTCCTGCGAGTGAGGGTCATGTGGGGTTGCTCGAACCTTTTATCGACACGGTGGTCATCTGCACCCTGACCGCGCTGGTACTGGTGATCACCGGACACGATGCCGTATCACCGGGCACCCTCAGTGGTATTGAACTGTCCACCCGCGCTTTCGAGTCGACGCTCTCCTGGTCCGGGATTCCGCTGGCCATCTGCGCTTTGTTGTTCGCCTTCACCACCATCATCGCGTGGGAGTATTACGGCGTTACGGCATTCACGTACCTCGTGGGCGAATCACGAATCGCCCGCATGGGCTTTCAGGCAACATTTCTCTTCTTCGTGGTGATCGGTGCGAGCATCGAACTCACTGCCGTTGTTGATCTTTCTGATGCTCTGGTGTTTATCGTCGCGATTCCCAACCTCATCGGCCTCTATTTGCTGGCTCCAGTTATCCGCGCGGAGATTGATCGTTATGCGGCTCATCGTTCTTAGCCTCTCGCTCTTCCTTGTAACAATCACACGCGCTGAATCAGCGGACACGGTGTTCGTGGGTGACCACATCGTCACGATGCGCGAGAAGCTCACAGATCACGAGCCCACGGCACTGGCCATCAAGGCAGACCGGGTCGTATGGATGGGTGAACGCGAAAAGATGGGTAACTGGGTCGGTCCAGAAACCCGCATCGTCGAACTCAAGAACAAGGCACTCCTACCCGGCTTCATCGACGCCCATGGCCATCTGTTGATGACCGCATCGACCCTCGACCTCGCCAATGTGTCGTCACCTCCGGTTGGCGAAGTGACGGATTTCAACACGCTGGGTGAGGTTCTTCGCCGGCACATCGACACGAAACCCATACCGGCGGGCGAGTGGGTAATCGGTTTCGGTTACGACGACTCGTTGCTCGGGGAAAAGCGCCACCCGACGCGGGAAACTCTGGATGCGGTGAGCAAAGAACACCCGGTTGTCCTGTTACATGTTTCCAGGCACCTAATGGCCACTAACAGCGCCGCACTGGCGCGTGCCGGTTACACCGCACAGACGCCTGATCCGGAGGGTGGTCACATCCGGCGCCGGCCGAATTCAGGGGAACCCAACGGCATTCTCGAAGAAACCGCGACAATGCCGCTGCGTCAGGCTGCTCAACCGAAGTGGAGCGCTGATCTTATTAGCCGTGCCCTGGCCCGATATGCGAGTTTCGGCATCACTACAGTGCAGGATGGCGCAAGTGATCCAACCGGGATTCGTCTGCTGACGGCCATGGCCGCCCAAGGCGCGTTAACCCTCGACGTCGTCGCCTATGCCCTTACCCAGTTTGCCGAGCCGGGCACGCCCCTGCCGCCCACCTCTGGCGAATACACCAACGGCTTTAGGGTAGGTGGGATTAAGTTGTTGCTGGACGGCTCGCCGCAGGGGAAGACCGCGTGGTTGTCACAGCCTTATCACGTTCCACCTGAAGGCAAAGCAGCCGACTATCGGGGTTATCCCACGATGGATCGGGAGAACACCAACCGCCATTTCGATCAGGCGCTCGACAAGGGCATCCAGGTCATCGCACATGCCAATGGTGACGCCACAGCGGACTCCATACTGGATGCGGTCGAAAAGAGTTTTGTCGGCAAAACGGCCATGCCTGACCACCGCACCGTCATGATTCACGCGCAGACCGTGCGTGATGATCAACTGGATCGCATGCGGGAACTCGGGGTCATGCCCTCCTACTTTTCTGCCCATGCCTTCTATTGGGGCGATTGGCACAGAGACTCCGTTCTTGGTAATCGCGCGCAACGCATCAGTCCAGCGCGTTCAACACTCGACAGAAGCATTCCGTTTACCCTGCACAACGATGCACCCATCGTTCCACCGGACATGATTCGCCTGTTGTGGGCAACCACCCATCGACATACGCGGTCCGGTCAGACTCTCGGTGCTGACCAACGAATTTCCATTCGCGACGCACTCGCTGCAGTTACACGTACCGCCGCGTGGCAGTACTTTGAAGAAGCACAGAAAGGCACGCTCGAAGTCGGCAAACGTGCCGATCTTGTCGTCCTTTCGGAGAATCCCCTCGAGCTGCAACCCGCCGATCTTTTGCGTCTGAGTGTGATCGAGACCTGGTCTCGAGGTGCTCGCGTATTCGCCGATACGGAATAGCACCCCTATACTGAACACATTCGTTCCTCACTTGCTTGGCAGATCAAACATGCTCGGTCCGACTTCACACGTCTATTTTTCGCAGCGCCTGCGTTTGCATTACGTTGACTGGGGTAATGAAAGCGCCCCACCCATGTTGCTCATTCATGGCGGTCGCGACCACTGTCGTAACTGGGACTGGGTTGCTGAACGTTTTCGTGATCGTTACCACATCGTAGCTCCTGATCTGCGTGGCCACGGTGATTCCCAATGGATGATGGGTGGCAGCTACAGCATGACGGACTACGTCTACGACATCGCTCAGCTGATCCATCAAAAAAACATGCAACCGGTGACCATCATCGGCCATTCGCTCGGCGGCTCCATCGCCCTTATGTATACGGGTCTGTACCCAGAAACCGTGCACAAACTTGTTGCGATCGAAGGCATGGGGCCTCCGCCCCAGATGATTCAAGAGCGCATCAACCAGCCCATCGAAAAACGCCTCAAGGTGTGGATCGATGAACTGCGCAAAGTCTCAGGCCGCAGCCCACGACGTTACGCCTCGCTGGAAGAAGCCTACGAACGCATGCAGTCGGAGAATCCGCATCTTTCCGAGACTCAGGCACGGCATCTCACTATTCACGGCAGCAACCAGAATGAAGACGGCACTTTTTCGTGGAAGTTTGACAACTACGTACGCTCATTTTCACCGAACCAATTGCCATTCGAAGAGCAGTACAAGCTCTACGCACGTATCACCTGCCCAACACTCCTCTTCCGCGGCACAGAGTCATGGGCATCCGATCCAACCACGGATGGAAGGGCAAGCCACTTCTCAAAAACCACCGTGCGAATGGAAAACGTGGAGAAAGCTGGACACTGGGTGCATCACGACCAACTCGACAAGTTCTGCACCATCACCGACGAGTTCCTGCACGGTGTGTGAACTGTGAGTGACCGTGCGGGGCGGCTGCATGCGGCTGCGCAGAAAGGCGTGTTCCATATCACCGGGGGAGGTAGCCTTTTTCTCGCCGAGTTGCTGTCAACACCAGGTGCATCGCGAACGGTGCTCGATGCCCGGGTACCTTACGCCGAAGCTGCACTGCATCAGTTGCTCGGTAAATTGCAGGATCGCGCGTGCTCGGATGCCACGGCACGAGCGCTCGCCATGTCGGCATACATGCAGGCGCGCAAGCTCTCGGATGACGCAGTATTTGGTCTAGGTTGCACGGCAAGCCTCGCCACAGATCGGGAGAAGAAAGGCGCTCACCGCGCACACGTCGCCCTCCAGACCGCTCACGCAACCCATGCGCTTGAGCTTCATTTCTCAGCGGATCGAGCGACTGAAGAAGTGGCCCTCGCTGATGCGCTGTGGAAGCTCGTGTTTGTATTGCTCGGTGATGCTTCGCCGTCGGACCTTCGAGTTACCGCAGGTCGAAGCGAATGGCACGCGCTCATCACGGGGTCCCAGAAAGCCTGGGTCAGCGGAAACCACGATGGTCTCCTGCTCATTCCTGGGTCGTTTAATCCCCTGCACGACGGTCATCAACGCATGATCGACATCGCTGAAATCCGTACAGGCCTTCGTGCGGCGCTGGAGCTGTCCATCGGCAATGTCGACAAATCACCCCTCGACTACCAGGAAATTGAAGATCGACTCACGCAGATCCGCACCACAGTGGATCGTGCGTTGTGGCTGACCCATGCCCCCACTTTCGTTGAAAAAGCAGCGCTCTTTCCAGGCGCGACATTTGTGGTAGGTGCGGACACGGTGGCGCGAATCGCCGAGGTGCGTTATTACTCCGACAAAGAAGGTCGCGACGATGCGCTCGATTTCTTGAGAGAACAGAACATTCGCTTCCTTGTTTTTGGCCGCATGGTGGGTGATCGCTTCAGGACACTGGAGTCACTCGGATTGCCGAGTACTTTGGCTCGCTTGTGTGAAGGCATTCCCGAACACGAGTTCCGCGCAGATATCTCATCTACACAGCTACGTTCGGTGGATTGAGTTACTCACACACCAGATACTGACGATCTGCCGCACAACATGGGTTCGCCTGACCACCTGCCGGATAGGCGATGGCGCCATCGGGTGCGTACTGCAGGATGTACGCCTTACGAACGTCACTCGTTAGATTTGGCCCCGTCCGATGGGGTGTCAAGCTCGAGAAAACCGCAACCGACCCCGACTTCGCCTCCACCATGATCGCATCAGTTGGCTTGTCCAGACACTGCCAGCCGAGTGGTGTCATTACATGTTCGAGGGTGCCGAGTTTATGCAATCCCGGCACCACCCACGGGCAACCGTTATCGCGTGTCGCATCGGTGAGCGCTACCCAACAGGTCAAATACTGCTGTGGCTCTACATAGGTATAACTATTGTCCTGGTGCCAGGGAAACTCTTCTGGATTCCCTGGTTTCTTGTAGACCGCTTGATCCCAGTACAACCGCGCCGGAGGTCCGATCAGGTCATGAACCAGATCCACAAAGACCGAGTGTTTGGAGAAATCCCGCAACACCGTTGAGCGCGTGACCAAGTGCGGCGAGAAGGTAATTTCATTAGCGCGGGCGATTCCGAAAGTGCCGTTTTTACGTGTCTTCAAAAACGCTTCGGTCTGTTCATCGAGTGGCGCGATCGCATCGATGACCTGGCTCATTTCATCGAGTGTGAATGCGTCCTCCAACAGAAAGAACCCTTGCTCGCGATACTGGGTCGCCTGTGCCTCGGTAATGCGACGCGGCACAATCGCAGCCTGCCGCCATTCGAAATGCCGATTTTTCGGGTGCCTGTCGGGTTGCATGACGTCATTCCCTCTGCGCTTTTTCGCGCCTAGAGCATACCGGGATTTTACAAAGGCACGTTGCGTCGATTCGGGCGAAAGCGGAGTCTTGGACAACACAAGAATCACCGGGGGAATGGCATATGAATCTTATCGATCTACTCGCGGGTAGCCAGAACAACCCAGCTCTCAATCAAATCGCGCGTCAGTTCGGCCTCAATGACCAACAAATCCGCGACGTCATCGGACAAGTTGCACCCGCTCTGGGTCAAGGCCTGCATGCAACACGTCAGCTGCAGGCGGACTTGATGCACTGATCGGCGCACTACAAAAAGGTGGTCACAGTCGTTACGTCGATCAACCCGACGTATTCGGCAAAGCCGAAACGGTTCAGGACGGTAATAACATCCTTGGACACATCCTCGGCTCGAAAGATGTCTCCAGGGCACTTGCCGGCCAGGCCGGTGCCAGCACCGGTATCAGCCCGGACATCATCAAACAGCTGCTCCCGCTGATCGCTTCATTAGCCATGGGTTCACTCTCCAAACAAACGAGTAGTGCACCCAGCGGTAATCAAATCTCGGATGTGCTGGGTTCGTTGCTGGACCGCAATCGCGACGGTCCGGCACTCGATGACCTCATCGGCATGGCCGGAAAATTCCTCGGTCGCTAATCGTTTCAAAGTTCAACGCTGCACTACTAACAAAGGGGTCCACATGTTCGGTTCATTGTTTGATTTTGCCAAAGATGTTGGCGCCAAACTCTTCACTTCTGATGCGGAAGCAGCGATGTCGATTCTGCGCCACATCGAGTCCAACAACCCGGGCGTTAATCCGCTCGACGTGAAATACGACGATGGCTGCGTGACACTCGTCGGCCAGGCAGATAACAACGCGTCCAAAGAGAAGTGCGTTTTGATGGCTGGCAACGTGCGCGGCGTCGAGAAGGTGGTCGCGGATGATCTGTCCGTACGCCGTAAAGCAGCGCCATCAATTCTCACGCAAACTGCAGCACCTTCAGCAACACCAGCCGTTGCGCTCGATCCCGCTCCGGCTACGCCGGTGGAGGCTGAAGTGCCTTCCCGCTTTTACGTTATTCAGAAAGGCGACACCTTCTGGAAGATCGCTGCCGATACCCTTGGCAAAGGGGCTCGCTATACGGAGATCTTTGAGGCTAATCGGGAAGTCATCCTGCATCCGGACAAGATTTATCCCGGCCAGAAGATTCGTATTCCCCCAAAATAATTGGGAGAAATAATCGGGAGCGCCTGCTCCTAACGTCCAGAACTCCGACTATGATCCCGGCGCTACCAAGCGCCGGAGTGATTTGGAAATCGTGGCGACGCCACAAGAACCCGCCAACGTTCTCGATCCCGATCCGATCGTTGATCGCTCACTGAAACACTCCATTAGAGATGGGGTGTATTACTCGGCAATGATCGGCACGGCAGAAAACTATTTCTCTGCCTTCGCCGTATTTCTCAAAGCGACGACCACACAGGTTGGCGTGCTCGCTTCACTACCGCCTTTGCTCGCGTCGTTTTCACAAGTCATCTCGGCGTGGCTTGGAAGGCGTCTGCGGAAGCGCAAGGAGATCATCGTCGGTGGTGCACTGTTACAGGCGTTCTCTCTGATTCCGCTGATGGCGCTGCCGATGTGGTATCCCGATCTCGCGCTGCCCCTCGTGATAGTTTTTGCGGTGATTTACTTTATAGGTCCCAATCTGGGCTCACCTCAGTGGGGCTCACTGATGGGTGACCTTGTCCACGAAAGCCGGCGTGGGCGCTTTTTTGCATTACGCACACGTTTGTCGAGCCTGGCCAACTTCACTGCACTCGGACTGGCTGGACTCATCCTGCATCTCTTCGCAGGATGGGAAATGACCTACTGGGGATTCGTCGCCATCTTCACGCTGGCGAGCATCTTCCGGCTGCTCTCCGCCTGGCATCTCTCGAAGATGTTTGACCCCCCAGGACACGTTGCCGCAATCAACACAGGCCTTGGCGGACTTTGGCAGGTCTATCGTGAATCAGGACTCTTACGCTTCACCGCGTTCTTCGCCTGCATGCAGTTGTCGGTCGCGATCGCTTCGCCTTACTTCGCGCTCTACATGCTTCGCGACCTGGAATTTTCGTATCTCGGATTCATGTTCAACACGGCCGCCTCCGTGTGTGTCCAGTTCCTCACACTCAATCGTTGGGGACGACTTTCCGACCTCTTTGGCAACCGCCTGATTCTGGCGACTACCGGATTCATCATCCCGGTAATGCCCGTGCTTTGGATGTTCTCGACGGACTACGTGTACTTACTTGTTGTCCAAGCAATATCGGGACTGGCATGGGCGGGGTTCACCCTGAGCGCAGGCAATATGGTGTATGACCTTACACCGCGGGATCACCGCGTGACGCTCATGGCAGTACACGGCGTGGTTGCGGCCACAGGGACATTTATCGGTGCACTGATTGGCGCGTGGCTCGGTAACAACTTGCCGAACGAGATTACGTTTGATGGAGAAGTGTTCTCTTGGCTCACACCCCTCTACGGTGTGTTCCTGATCTCCGGGATCGCACGACTCATCACGGTGAGCGCTTTCCTGCGCAAACTCGAAGAAGTACGGCGAGTACGGCCGATGTCACGAGCCGGTCTGATTTTCCGAGTGACTCGCGTCGCACCACTTTCCGGCCTTATCTTTGAAGTGGTGGGTCGTAGCGACAAAGGTGAAGACCCACCGGAGAAATAGAACTCTCAGTATGGTCCCGCGTCATAGGGCTTCACCACCGTTCGCCATCGACCACCCTGGAAACGCCAGATCAGCATCACCCCCTTAAGCAGGTAATCGCCGATCAGCGCTGCGTAGACCCAGACCACCGGCATACCGAGCCAGGTCGCCAATATCGCAAGCCCACAACGCATACCAATCAAACCCGCGAACGTCGCCATGAGCGGGAAGCGGGTATCACCCGCACCACGAAGTGCACCACCAATGGCAAAGTCGATCGCCATCAGCGGCATCATCGCGCCGAGCAGATAGGTGAACTCCACGGTGTAACGAATAGTGAGTGGATCCTCCAGGAAAAAGGCCGCCATTTCCCAGGCAAAAAGACAAATCACCGCGCCGACCAGTCCCATAAAGAGAATGGCCAGCCACATGGCGCGATAACCTGCACGTTGTGCCGCTGCATGATCGTTGGCGCCGAGCGCTTGCCCCACCAACGTTGATCCGGCAATAGAAAAACCAAAACCCACAGTCATGCAGACCATGAGCAGATTCACACCGACGTTGTAGGCGGCAAACGCCTCGGTGCCGTAGTTGCGACCGATGAGCATCAGAAAAATGAAGAAACCAACCTGAAAGACACCCTGCTCGACTGCAGCGGGGTAACCAATATTGACCAGCCGTTTCAATCGGTCACGTCGCCACCACCCACCACCGACATGGCGCACGCGGAACTTCTGTTTGATCCACATCACCAGCAGCACAACGCCACCGAAGGCGAAAGCAAAACCACTCGCGACCGCTGCACCGCTTGCACCCAACTCGGGAAAACCAAACTTGCCGAAGACCAGCACATACAGCAGTGGCAAGTTCACGATGTTAACGGCGAAGCCAATCCACAGCGGTGTCCACGCGTCACCTGAAGCACGAAGCGCCGCACCGAGAATGAAGTTTGCCGCGAAGGCGATGTTGAAGATGCAGAGCCACTCGATGTAATCGGCCGCAAGTTCGAGGGTTGCCACATCAAGGCCAAAGACACCGGCCATGGAATCGGCAAAGAGCAAACCGAGCGTCGACATCAACAGCGACAACATCACACCGACTGCGAGTGAAGCCATGGTGACGCGACTTGCCTCGGTGTAATCACCCGCGCCCCAAGCGCGTGCAACCAATGCTATGGTACCCGCGCTGACCGCCATCAGAATCGCCTGGATTGCAAAAAACACCCGTTGCCCAGCGCCCACCGCCGCAACTGCCTCTGCTCCAAGTTCCCCCACGAACTTGGTCTGCACCATGCCAACGATAGTGTAGGACAGGTTGCCGAGCATGGAAGGAAACGCGAGTTGCCAGATGCCAGGACGCTCGCCCCGCTCGTGAGCGCCTTCTTCTTTGCTGTTACTATCCTTGGATTCCATTCACTTCTTCTGTTGGGGGACCTTTCTCATGAGCGGCTACACCGATATCACGGTGACACTGGAAAATTATGTGGCCACGGTTGAAATCCAGCGCCCGCCCAACAACTTCTTCGACTATAGCTTGATCGGGCAGATCGCCGACGCCTTTGACGCGCTCGATGCAGATGCGAACTGCCGCACGGTGATTCTTACCGCCAATGGCAAAGCCTTCTGCGCCGGCGCGAATTTCGGGACGGGAAAATCAGACGGGACGGGAAGCCAGGATTTTACCGAGGAAGGCTTCCGCAACACCACCGGTAAACTCTATCGCGAGGCTGCGCGTCTCTTTCGTAACAAGAAACCGGTGATTGGTGCCATCAATGGTCCCGCCGTTGGTGGTGGTCTTGGTCTCGCCCTGGTTCCTGATTTCCGTATTGCTTCCACCGAAGCCAAGTTCGCAGCCAACTTCGTGAAGCTCGGTATTCACCAGGGTTTCGGCATCTCCGTGACATTACCCCGTATCGTCGGTCAACAAAACGCACTCAACATGTTGCTCACCGGTCGACGTGTTCGTGCTGAAGAAGCACTGGAGATGGGCCTTGCCGATCAAGTGGTGCCCCACGATCAACTTCGTTCCGCAGCGATGACACTCGCCAAGGAAATCGCTGAAAACGCGCCTCTCGCGCTCTTGTCGGTTCGCGCCACCATGCGTGGCGATCTGTACGACGCCGTCGTGAAAGCGACCGAACACGAACTTTCGGAACAGAAGTGGCTGCGCGCAACCAAAGACTCGGAGGAAGGTATTCGCTCCGTGTCAGAACGACGCCCTGGCAACTTCATCGGAAAGTAAGGATCTAACATGAACCTTAGCAAACTCGGCGTCTGGTACTTCTTTGATGGCATGCCTGCGACGAAAGCGGCTGAAGCGGCACAACGTATTGAGCGCATTGGCTACGGAACATTGTGGATTCCGGAAACCGTCGGCAAACACCCCTTCGTCACCGCAAGCTGGTTGCTCGCGAATACCAAGACCCTGAATCTCGCCACCGGTATCGCCAACATCTATCACCGTGAACCTGGCGTAACCCTCGCAGGACAGATGGCTCTCGCTGAACAGTCCGGTGATCGCTTCCTGCTCGGCCTCGGTGTATCCCACAAGCCGCTCGTCGAGGGTGTTCGTGGTCTGAAGTACTCCGCGCCCGTACCAACGATGAAGGCTTATCTCGAAAAGATGGCCGCCTCGCCCTATCAAGGTGCTCAACCTCCAGCCAAACCCCAAACAGTGATTGCGGCACTTGGTCCGAAAATGCTGGAGATTGCGGCGACCAAGGCCAATGGTGCACACCCCTATTTCTCGTCACCTGTGCATACCGCCATGGCGCGCAAGGTCATGGGCAAAGGGCCGCTGCTCTGCGTAGAACAGAAGGTCATCCTTTGTGAAGACGCGGAAACCGCACGCAAACTCGCACGACCGGTCGCTTCGATGTATCTGGGTCTGCCGAACTATCGCAACAACTGGTTGCGCATGGGTCTCACCGAAGACGACCTGTCCAACGGCGGCTCTGACAAGTTCATCGACGCAACCTTCGCCTGGGGCAGCGTTGACAAGATCAAGGCGCGCATCAGGGAACACTTTGATGCCGGTGCTGATCATGTTTGCCTGCAGCCAGTGAATCCCAACGGCACCTTTGGTGATCTGCATTGGGAAGTGCTCGAGGCTCTGATTCGCTGATCGGCCCCTGCGCGCTGCCGCTATTGCCTGTGTATCCGGCGCGCCTGATCCCCTACATAACGCCGAATGAGCATCGAGTCGGTGTTGGAAAAACGCTGCTCATCCGGTGTATTGCCGTGATGACGCCACTCGACCGGCGCAATCGACGCTGTGCTTGTGGGTTTGTCAGAAAACGCCGGATCTGTACATCCCCACAGGGTTGTGATCGCGAAAGTCAGGCGGAGAGGTCCAAGTGAAGTGTTCATGCGTCCTTCCTCCCGGATTTGTCGCCAGGCGAAAAAATCAGACCAGATTGGCAAACGATCCGTAACGACCTTGAAAGAACAGCAGCGGGGCTTTGTCCGATTGAACAATTGCCAGGTCAACAACGCGACCGATGGCGATGGTGTGATCGCCTGTTTCGTGTTCGGCCTCAAGCTCACAGTCGATGAACGCAATGACACCTTCGAGAATCGGTGATCCAGTCTTGCCAGCGCGCCAGGCGATGCTGGCGAATTTGTCGATGCCGGTTTTCGCCATGATGTCGCAGACGGGTTTCTGGTCATCCGCGAGCACGTTGATGCAGAACTTCCCCGATTCACGGAGCTTCGGCCAGCTCGAGCTGGTCTTGCCCGGGCACAGGGCGATCAGCGGTGGATCAAGCGACAAGGAAACGAAGGACTGAGCCGCGAAACCCGCGGGCTCTCCCCGCAACATTCCAGTGGCGATGACGACACCGGTACTGAACTGGCCCATTGTCGTGCGGAAAGTACGGCTGTCCCAATCACTCATTTGCACCACGCCCCATTGAATTGGTCCCGCTCACCGCAAAAAGGTTCGCGACTATAACCCCGCGAGGGCTTCCTTTAAAATCGCCGCCCATTACTCATCTACTGCACCTTCTGGGAGCATCACGTGGCTGACATTGAATTATTCCGCCAGGAAACTCGCGTTTGGCTCGAGGCCAATTGCCCGGCATCCATGCGTACACCTGGAGGTGAAGACGAAGCGGTATGGGGTGGTCGTGGCGCGACCTACGCCAATCCGGATTCGAAGCGCTGGCTCGACCGCATGGCCGAAAAAGGCTGGACCACACCACGATGGCCAAAGGTCTACGGTGGTGGTGGCCTGTCCGCCGAAGAAAACAAAGTGCTCGACGAAGAGATGCGCCGCATCAATGCGCGTTCGCCGTTGCAAAGTTTCGGCATCTGGATGCTGGGTCCGGTGCTGCTCGAATACGCCAGCGAAGAACAACGCCAACGCTACTTGCCACCCATCATTCGTGGCGAAATTCGCTGGTGTCAGGGCTATTCCGAACCCGGTGCAGGTTCTGACCTTGCAGGCCTACAAACCAAGGCTGAAGACAAAGGCGACCACTGGCTCGTCAACGGCTCGAAGATCTGGACGTCCT
>SYFY01000136.1 GCA_005799745.1 Gammaproteobacteria bacterium | reverse complement strand
TTCCATTTTGATCGACGAAGCGCGAACTCCGCTCATTATCTCCGGTCAAGCCGAAGAATCGACGGAGCTTTATCGCAAGATCAACTTGCTGGTGCCGAAACTCGAGCGTCAGGAATACGTTGATCGCTCCAGTCCGCTCGACCGTTTTGAAGACGTACTTGAAGATAAAGGCGACTATCAGGTTGATGAGAAGGACCGACGTGTCGAGCTGACTGAGCGCGGCCATCAGAAGGTGGAGGAAGAGCTTGAAAGGATGGGGCTGCTTGGCCCCGGTGAAAGCCTCTATTCCTCAGCACAGCTCAATCTCGTTCACCATGTGTTGGCGGCGCTACGTGCCCATACACTGTTCCAACGGGATGTGGACTATATGGTTCGCGATAATGAAGTGATCATCGTTGATGAACACACCGGAAGGGCCATGCCAGGGAGACGGTGGTCCGATGGATTGCACCAAGCCGTGGAAGCCAAGGAAGGCGTACGCATACAACACGAATCGCAGACCTTGGCATCTACTACCTTCCAGAATTATTTCCGTCTCTATTCCAAGTTGTCAGGCATGACGGGTACCGCGGATACGGAAGCGTTCGAGTTCCGTCAGATCTATGGGCTCGATGTTGTGGTCATCCCCACGCACAAGCCGATGGTGCGCAAGGACCACAACGACCTTGTGTTCCTGACCATGCAGGAAAAATACGATGCCATTGTCGAAGATGTGCAGGACTGCAGGTCACGAGGACAACCGGTACTGATCGGTACTGCAAGTATTGAGTCATCCGAGCGACTGTCAAAGGAGCTGGATCGTACGGGCATCGCCCACAACGTGCTCAATGCCAAACAACACGAGCGCGAAGCCGAGGTCGTTGCACAAGCAGGCAAACCGGGAACTGTCACCATCGCAACCAACATGGCAGGTCGTGGAACCGATATCGTTCTGGGAGGTAACTGGGAAGCGGAAGCCAATGCCCTCGGCCTCGACGAAGCGGCGCGTGGATCATTGCAAGCCGCCTGGCAGGGACTGCACCAGCAGGTAATCGATGCTGGTGGGTTGCACATCATCGGTACCGAGCGACACGAGTCACGGCGAATTGATAATCAACTCAGAGGCCGCTCAGGACGACAGGGAGATCCGGGCTTTTCCCGTTTTTACCTGTCTCTGGAAGACAATCTGATGCGGATTTTTGCATCGGATCGAATGCGCGGAATCATGCAGTCACTCGGTCTCGAAAAAGGCGAGTCCATCGAACATCGCATGGTCAACAACGCGATTGAAAAGGCCCAGCGCAAAGTCGAGGGCCGGAACTTCGACATGCGTAAGAACCTGCTCGAGTTCGATGATGTTGCCAACGATCAGCGGCAGGTGATCTACCGGCAGCGCCGCGATCTCATGGAAGTAGAAGACATATCTGGAACGATCGAAGGTATGCGTGAGGAGGTCGTGCGAGAGGCGGTGGCGATCTTTATCCCGCCACAGACACTCGAGGAACAGTGGGATATCGAAGGTCTGGAAAAGGCGTTGAGCGCGGAGTTCGCGAGCTCGCAACCGATCGGTGAGTGGCTCGAGCAGGACACAGCGCTCAACGAAGAGTCGCTCATCGGCAAAATCGTCGGACAGATCGAATCCGAGTATCTTGCCAAGGAAACCAGTTGGGATGAGCTCGGCGTGAAGATGCGGGTGGTTGAAAAGCAGATCATGCTTCAAGTACTCGACCAACGATGGAAAGAACACCTCGCTGCGATGGACTATTTGCGATCCAGCATCGGGCTTCGAGCCTATGCGCAGAAGCAGCCTAAACAAGAATACAAACGCGAATCCTTTGAACTCTTCCAGGGTCTGCTTGAAAACATCAAACGCGATGTGATCAGGTTGCTCTCGCGCGTGCAGATTGAACACCCCGAACGTGTTGAAGAAGAAGAGAAACGGCGACGGGCGGAAGCAGAAAAACGCATGCAGTTTAATCATGCGGCTGCCCCGAGTATTGCTCAGGAAGCAGAGCCCCAGCCCGAGGCAAGTGGCGAAGAACCTCGCGCCGCTGGCCCTCTGGTCGAGACGTTCGTTCGACCGGAAGCCAAGGTGGGGCGTAATGAACCTTGCCCCTGTGGCTCCGGAAAAAAATTCAAACAGTGTCATGGCAAGGTAGCCTGACGTGGCCGTAAACGTTCCAGAACTGCAAGCGTTACTTCCTATCACGGGCGTTCGCATTGGCACCACTAACGCGGGTATTAAGCAGCGAGTGCGTGATGACATGGTCGTCATGATCATGGATCCGGGTGCCACGGTGGCCGGCGTGTTTACACAAAGTTCGTTTCGCGCAGCGCCGGTGAAGCTGGCTGCAGCGCGTTTGCAACAAGGACGCGCGCTCGTCATTAACAGTGGTAACGCCAATGCCGCAACCGGTCAGCCAGGTGAACACGATGCGGTAGCAGTCTGTGACGCAGTGGGAGCGTCTTTACCCGACATCGATGGCTCACAGGTCCTGCCATTTTCAACGGGCGTGATTGGCGCAAGGCTTCCAGTGGAAGCCATGAAGAAAGGCGCGATGGAAGCCGTTCAACGGCTCCAGACCGACAACTGGAATGCTGCGGCTCGCGCCATCATGACCACCGACACAGTACCAAAAGGCCGTTCGTTGACCGTCAATACCGATAAAGGCCCTGTGACAATTACCGGTATCGCCAAAGGTGCCGGCATGATCAAGCCCGACATGGCGACGATGCTCGGATTCATGGCGATGGATGCGGCGATACCGCAGAAGGTGCTGCAAGGCATGCTCAAGCGGGTGGCAGATGTCAGCTTTAACCGGGTAACGATTGATGGAGACACCTCTACCAATGACTCGCTGATTCTCATCGCGTCGGGAAAAGGCTCAGTTGGTATCACCAACGAGGAAGATCCGTGTCTCGTGCAAATTGAACGGGGTTTGACTTCAGTGGCGCAGGATCTCGCGATGTGGATCGCGCGAGATGGAGAAGGCGCAACACGATTTGCAACGGTTCGTGTGAGGGGTGGTAAGACATCAGCGGATTGTCTCAAGGTCGCCTACGCGATTGCCGAATCACCACTCGTCAAGACAGCAATTTTTGCGGGTGATCCGAACTGGGGCCGTTTCTGCATGGCCATTGGGCGTTCTGGTGCAGATGTGGACCCGGATCGAGTCACGCTGTTTCTTGATGATGTGTGTATTGCCAGAAATGGTCTGGTTGCTGAGGGTTATCAAGAGAAAGACGCTGCGCGGGTCATGGCACAGCAGGAGCTGACCGTCCTTGTCGATCTCGGTTTCGGCGACATCGAAGAGTGGGTGTGGACGTGCGATTTTTCGTATGACTACGTCAAGATCAACGCCGAATACCGGAGTTGATGCGAATCCCTGGTCGTTCGATCTCCCGTCTACTTCGTATCGGGATCTTCTGACGACTCTTCATCCTGCGCCACCTCACCGGGAATGCGGTGTTCCTCAGAAGCCCAGGCGCCGAGATCAATGAGCTGGCATCGTTCGGAGCAAAACGGGCGCCAGACATTCGATGGATGCCAACGCACGCTCTTCGAACACGTCGGACAGCGAATGATGCGCTCAGGTTCAGTCATGTTGTTGGCTCAATGTGGCATGCCGAGCAAAGCAGCGAGCCGTTCGCCCGCGATCAATGCGATCCAACCAGCGACCGCGAGGCATGGTCCAAATGGCATGGGATCAGCGCGTTGCATTCGCTGCGTTGCGATCCGCGCCAAGGCGAACGCAAGCCCGGTGATTGAAGCAACCAGCAGCATAAAGGGAAGTAGCGTCCAACCGACCCAGGCGCCGAGGGCAGCGAGAAGTTTGAAATCACCGTAGCCCATGCCTTCCTTGCCGGTAAGAAGTTTGAAACCCCATCTGGTCGACCACAGCAACAGGTAACCTGCGACAGCACCAATCACCGCTTGCTCGAGCGGCACAAACGTTCCGGACAAATTCATGATCAGCCCGAGCCAGAGCAGCGGTAGCGTGAGTTGATCGGGTAACAACATTGTGTCGAGATCGATCATCGTTGCTGTAAGCAATACCCAAGTGAACACACAGGCAGCGAGACCTGTACTGGTAAATCCGAAGCGGGCAATGACAACCATCGAGACCACCAGCGTCAGTAGTTCCACAACGGGATAACGAGCGCTGATCGGGTTCGTGCACGACTTGCAACGTCCACGCTGGACCACCCAGCTCAGCAACGGAATGTTCTCCAGCGCGCCGATCTGGTGCCCACACTTTGGGCAATGCGAGCGCGGCACTGCCAAGTTGAACGCAGCGACCGGTGGGTGATCGGGAATGGCCAACGCGGCTTTGGCTTCGCTGGTGAAGGCCTGCTGAAGCATGATGGGTAGTCGGTAGATCACTACATTGAGAAAGCTGCCAACCGAGGCTGAGACCCACGCAGCCAGGAAGAGTATCAACCCTCCATGGTTGAAGAGGTTATCCATCTTGCGTGGCGAGCCTTAGCTCGGACCACTCCCACCGACGACATTTCCAAGCTGAAAAATCGGCAGATACATCGCAATGATCAATCCACCGACGAGCACACCGAGGACCGACATGATCATCGGCTCCATGAGGCTGGTGAGGTTGTCGACTGCGTTGTCGACCTGCTCTTCGTAGTAACTTGCCGACTTCGCGAGCATGTCGTCAGCGCGCCGGCTTCTTCACCGATCGAGACCATCTGGATAATCATGTTCGGAAACACGCCTGTACTGCGCATAGAGAAGTTCAGTTGTTGACCGGTGGAGACGTCATCTCGAATCTTGTACACCGCATTGGTGAAAACCGAGTTTCCCGTTGCACCGGCAACAGAGTTAAGCGCGTCGACCAGCGGAACGCCAGCGGCGAAGGTTGTACTCAGTGTGCGGGTGTATCGAGCAACAGCTGACTTCTCAATGATGTTGCCAGCAATTGGCGCCTTCAAAGCGAGACGATCAATGGTGTCCCGCATCGCCTTCGAACGTTTGTAGGCGAACATGAATCCACCGACGCCAGCGACGATGGCCAGCCACCAGGCCTGCACGAACTCGGAGATGCCGATCACGAACTGGGTAAATGCTGGAAGTTCTGCGCCGAACCCGGCGAAGACCTGCTCGAACTGCGGCACCACTTTGATCAACAGGATGCCCGAAACCACGAAGGCGACGACCAACACGGAGATTGGATAGGTCATCGCCTTTTTTACTTTAGCTTTCAACGACTCGGTTTTTTCTTTGTAAGTGGCGATCCGCTCGAGCATCGTCTCAAGCGAGCCGGATTGTTCACCCGCATCGACCAAGTTACAGAACAGATCATCGAAATAAATTGGATGTTTGCGGATCGAGCTCGCAAAACTGTTGCCGGCGGCGACGTCTTGGCGAATATCGCGTACAAGTTGCCCTACCCTCGGTTTGTCGAGACCGTCGGCAACGATGTCAAAGGCCTGAACCAAGGGGACGCCGGCACGCATCATCGTCGACATTTGTCGGGTGAAGAAGGCGATGTCGGCGGGCTTGACCTTGCCGCCCGAAACGCCCCGAATGGTCTTCTTTTTGACCTTCGTGGCGACGATGCCCTGACGCCGTAGTTCTGCTTTGGCGAGTGCAGGGTTTGGGCTCTTGATTTCGCCCTTGGACTTCCTGCCTTGTTTGTCGGTTCCTTCCCAGACGAAGACTGCTTCAGCCATGATCAAAATCTCTCTGGTAAGCCGTAATCAGCTCCGTTGCCTGTTGGCATCGCTTTTTCACGCGGTACTGCCCGAATGGTCGAAGATCGTACACCCGCGCCGCTGGTGATTGGATATATTACGTCAGGCATTCTCCTTGCCAGGCTAGTGGCCTGTCGTGACACGGTTCACTTCGGCGTGGCTAGTCAAACCCTGCATTACCTTGACCAACCCTGAACGACGCAGGTCGTTATAGTCTTCTTTCTTAGCTTGTTCAGCGAGCTGAATACTATTGCCGTCTTCCATGATGATGCGTGCCAATGCCGGAGTGATTTTTACTACCTCGTAGATGCCGACTCGTCCTTTGTATCCGTCATTACACTTCTCGCAACCGTCCGCTGACGGACCGAGAACGTTAAATCCGGTAGCGATGTCTGCTTCAATGAATCCTTCAGCGAGCAGTACATCGCGAGGCACCTGGAGCACCTGTTTGCACAAGGTACAGAGTCGTCGTGCCAGCCGCTGCGCGATAATCAGATTGACCGACGTAGCCAGGTTGAAAGCCGGTACGCCCATGTTACGAAGTCTGGTTAACATCTCTGCCGCAGAATTGGTGTGCAGTGTCGAGAGGACCATATGACCTGTTTGTGCTGCCTTGATAGCAATTTCCGCAGTCTCCAGGTCACGAATCTCGCCGACCATTACGATGTCCGGATCCTGACGTAGAAACGAGCGCAGGGCTGAGGCGAAATCGAGCCCAACCCGATGGTTTACCTGCACCTGGTTGATGCCTTCGAGGTTGATTTCGACCGGATCTTCGGCGGTTGCGATGTTGAGCTCTGCAGTGTTGAGAATGTTGAGCCCGGTGTACAAGGAAACCGTTTTCCGCTACCTGTAGGTCCGGTAACCAGAATCATTCCTTGTGGTTTGTGCAGGGCATCCATGAACAGCTCTTTCTGCACAGGCTCAAATCCGAGCATATCCACGCCCATCTTTGCCTGTGTAGGGTCGAGAATTCGCAAGACGATCTTCTTGCCCCAGAGCGTCGGCAGCGTGTTGACTCGAAAATCGATGGCTCTGGTTTTGGAGAGCTTTATCTTGATGCGGCCGTCCTGGGGAACTCGACGTTCAGAAATATCGAGTTCCGCCATGACTTTCAGTCGGGCAGCCAGTCGGCTACTAAGATTGGCCGGTGGCTTAGCCATTTCCTTCAAAATGCCGTCTGTGCGAAAACGCACGCGGTAGGACTTCTCGTACGGTTCAAAGTGGATGTCACTCGCACCGATGCGTATCGCGTCGAGCAGCATCTTGTTGACGAAGCGTACGATGGGGGCGTCATCAGCGGAGTTACTCGGGTCGTCGGTGGCTTCCGGCCCATCATCCGACATGGCCTGCATGCCGTTCTCGTTGAACTCTTCCCCTTCAAGGCCCTTTAGACTGGTGTCTTCCTGGTTATTGAGGAACTGCTCAATGATGACGGCGAGTTTGTCCTCTTCGACAAAAACCGGTTCGGTAGTGACGGCGGTCTGGAACTTAATCTCGTCAAGCGCTTGGAGGTTGGTTGGGTCCGAAACTGCAACGAATAGCCGGGCGCCTCGGCGAATGAGCGGCAATGCGTTGTGTTGCCGGATGAGCCGTTCCTTGACCAGTAATTTTGGAATCGTATCGAGATCGAACGAAGCTAGATCAAGGAGGGGAACGCCGAACTCTTCCGATGCGCTGCGAGCGATTGCTCTCGGGTCCGCAAGACCATTGCGGACGATGTGCGTGACAAACGCCAAACCGGCTTTACGAGCATCTAAAGAGGCGCGGCTCGCGCCTTCAGCGGAAATGATGCCGTTGTCGGCAAGTCGACGTGCAAGTCCGCTGAGAGGTATCGGGTCCGATGCTATACTGGAGCGAAATCCCTGTATCACTGGTTCCGGTAGAGAAAGACCATCGTGAATGGTGCCGAATTCCGGCTGCCGCGTTCTACGGCAATCCCCGTCTTTGAGTGTCCGACTTTAACTTGGCAACCGTCGAGCAGTGTATGCGGGGATCACCGCGACGTCGATAAATGCGTCACAGAGGCAAGGGTCGAAGTGAAAGGTAGGGATGGGAATCCGCGGCAACTGACAGATTGCGGCAGGTCAGGAGGTGGCAGTAGGTGACGCGATCCAACAGCGCCGCAATCTAGATTCTGAGGGGGATTTTTTAAACTATTGAAATTTATGGTCTTTTTAGAATGGAGAACTCGGTCAAAGTCTGGCACGGGCCTTGCCTATAGGATTGCAGACATGGCACTGACGCGTTTCATCACCTTCAGAGCCACCAGTCGGTCCTGAAACGCTGATTGCATATTGCACAGTTAGAAATTTGCAGACACAGAAGAGGTACGTTGCAAACATGAGAAATTCCATCGCCAAGGGTTTTACCCTGATTGAACTGATGTTCGTGGTCGCCATCATCGGCATCCTTGCCGCTGTCGCGCTCCCGGCCTACAACGACTACATCACGACGTCTCGGCAGGACGCGCTGGTTGAGAATATCTCGACCATGGAGATGTTTCAGGAAGACTTCCGCATGCGCACTGGGGCATATCTGACTTCCGCAGCAAACGTTGCCGCCATTACAGCCGCGATTGATTGGACCCCCCAACGCAACGATGGCACGACCTACTCCATTGCCGCAGGCGCGGCTGGGTCATACCAAGTCACCGCACAGGACTCGACGGGTGTACAAGTGTGTCGACGATTGCCACAAAACGTCACGTGCTGAGTCGAAAGGTGTTTCCTGCATCCTTCCCTTTGGCTATAAGCAACCGATGAAAGCCGGTATTCTGCGCGCCTTTCCAAGGCTAGCCGGAATCGCTCAGTCGGTAGA
>SYFY01000135.1 GCA_005799745.1 Gammaproteobacteria bacterium | reverse complement strand
CTTTTTCGAAACCCGCGTCACCGAGTATCAGACCGGTGGTGCGCTGACCTGGGATTAGACAAAGACTTGGGATTAGAAAAAGACCCGGGATTCGAAACAGACTTGAGACTGAAGAGAGATTTGGGACTGACCATCGATCTGTTTCCTCCGAAGGCGGTATCCCGTATGGGTGCCGCCTTCCTTTTTTCCTTCTTGATCGCCTCCCCAGCTCTCGCCGCCTCAAGCGATTCGATCCCCACCGAAACGCTTCATGTGCAAGGGCTCGAAGGCCCTGCCCACATCCGCGTCGACCGATGGGGCGTACCTCACATCACCGCTTCGACCCATTACGACGCGTTTTTCGTACAAGGCTTCAACGTAGCGCGGGATCGGCTTTGGCAAATCGACTTGAGGCGAAGGCGGGGTCTTGGCCTCCTTTCTGAAGTCTTCGGAGAGGCTTATGTCGGACAGGATCGCGCCACTCGGCTGTTCCTCTACCGCGGCGACATGTATCGCGAATGGCTCGCCTACGGCAACGACGCCAAACGCGTGACCGAAGCCTTTGTCGCGGGCATCAATGCTTACGTGAATCTCACGGAACTCGACCCCAAACGGCTGCCTCCGGAATTCGCGCTGCTGGATTACCGCCCGTCACGCTGGTCCGCCGAAGATGTGGTGCGTATCCGCAGTCATGGCCTGTTGCGAAACGTCGCTCAGGAGGTGCAACGGGCACGCCTGGTTTGCGCGGGCGGGCTTGATCTTGCAGGCCAGTGGAAACGCCTTGAACCGGCATGGACCACACACGTGCCCAAAGGTCTTGATCCCTGCGCCGTACCAAAAAACGTGCTGAACGACTACCTTCTGGCGATCGCACCCGTGTCCTTTACTGCTCCTGCAAAGGTTGCAGCACTGTCCCAAACACTGGCGCTACACGCAGATACGGGCAGTAACAACTGGGTGGTTTCGCCCACCCGAACCACAACCGGCCGACCCATCCTCGCCAACGACCCACACCGCGCTCATGGTGTGCCTTCATTGCGTTATGCCGCGCATTTACGCGCGCCAGGCCTCGATGTGATCGGCGCAGGGGAACCCGCATTGCCCGGCATCTCCATTGGTCACAATGAACGTATCGCTTTTGGTTTGACGATCTTTCCCATCGACCAGGAAGACCTCTATTTTTACCAGCGACAAGGTGACGGCTATGTCTACCGCGGCGACGTCGAACCCGTCACCGTGGTGGATGATGAGATTCCCGTGCGGGGTGGCAAGTCTGTTGCTGTAAAACACCACTTTACGCGTCACGGACCGGTCGTCTTTCAGGATGAGAAAAACCTCTGGGCCATTCGCGCTGCCTGGTTAGAACCGGGGATGGCGCCGTATTTCGGCTCGGTCGAATACATGCGTGCGACCGAATGGCGCGGCTTTGTTGCTGCCTTGAATCGTTGGGGCGCGCCCTCGGAAAACCAGGTTTACGCCGATGTGGAAGGCAACATCGGCTACAAGGCCGCCGGGCTCACACCGGACCGGCGCACGTGGGATGGCTTGTTGCCGGTACCCGGCGATGGGCAACACGAATGGGCCGGGTTCATTCACATGGACGCGCTACCCACCGAATTCAACCCGTCCCGTGGGTTCGCGGGAACCGCCAACTCCATGAACCTCTCGCCGGATTACGACATCGATCGTTTTCGCCTCGGCTTCGAGTGGAGCGCGCCTTGGCGTTACAACCGCCTGTGGCAGATGTTGTCGAACGACACGACCCATTCGCTCGACGATTCCACCGCCATGCAGCGCGACTATCACGAATTGTTGGCAGGCGAGGTTCTGAAGCGTCTCCCTGAGACCCATCAGCAGACGGCCCCTCGCCAGTTGTTGGCCAACTGGGATCATGTGATGTCGAGAGATTCCGCGCCCGCAGCACTCTGGGCCGTCTGGTTCTATCACCATCTGACACCAGCCTTCGCCAAAGCACTTGGAGGTGAACACGCACCCCTGCTCGAAGGTCTCGATCCCTGGACGGTAATCGATGCGCTGGATGGAAAGCACCCCGATCTCGACATGGCGGCACTCGTTCACGCCACGCTGGAATCGGCTTGGAAGGCGTGCATACAGAAACTCGGTAACGACCCCAATCAGTGGCGCTGGGGGGGTCTGCACCGCACCCACTTCGTGCACCCTCTGCACGGTAGAGCGGGTGCAGACTTGCAAGCGAAGATGTCCTTGCCATCCCTTGCACGCGGCGGCTCCGTCAACACCCTCAACAACACCGGTTTTGGAAGCGTCGACTATCTGGTGCGTTCAGGCGCATCGTGGCGCATGGTGCTTGATGTCGGCAATTGGGATGCCGCTCGAATGACCAATGCTCCAGGCCAGTCAGGTGATCCACGTTCACGCTTCTACGGCAATCTGTTCGAAGGTTGGGCGGATGATCGGGACTTTCCCCTGCTGTGGAGTGAAGGCGCGATAGAAGCCAACACCGTTCTGCGGATCGATCTGAAACCCGTCAGTTCTGATTGAGCTGACTTGATCGAGTTTAGTTCCGATTGATTTCGGCAAACCGCGGAAACCAGGTCCACCGTAAATAAACACGTGTTCCCGTTCCCGCTGTGATCAGTTCGCCTTCCTGATCGATGGCGAGCGGCTTTCCACCAAACTCATCCCCTGCGTCTCCCATCATGACCAGGAGGCCCGCTTCAAAATTTTGGTGGTCGCTGATGTCGAACTGCCGTCCACCCTGAAGAAACATCGAATCATCATCAAGATTACGCACCAGGCTCAGTGACTGCGTCACCAGTGGATGCCACTGAATCGTCCCGCCGACCCCGAGGTAGTCACGCATCAACGTATAAACCTCACCACGCGCAAGGCGTCTCTCCAGCGTCGTGGGGAGTGGACGTCCTGGCGAGAGTTTTCGAATACCAAAGCCATTGTGGTAATACTCCACAAACGTGTAGACCAACTTGTCAGCCAGCGTGGTGCTGAAATCCAGGTTAGCGACTGCACTCACTTCAAGCTCACCCAACGTTCGTGTAACCACCACATCCGTTCGCAGCAAAGCACCACCGATCGGAAGCCTTACACCGATCGCAGTGGTGAATTCATCGTGATGGTCTGCGACCAGCCCTTCGAACTCCGTCATACCGAGCTGCCAACGACCCTTTGCTGCAATACTCGCAGCATCCCGAGTGATCTCTCGCTCATTATCACGACGCCCCACCACCAACAGCGACACTTCGCCGCCCTGCATCTGCCGGTGGACATGCACGAGGTCTTCACCGGCTTTAAAGTCCTTGTCGACGGTCGTCGGCGCAAACGGGCTCAAAAAGTCCATGGGATGAAAGAGAATGCCACCACCCAGGCTCAGCGCTTCGCGACCAGCCGTGACCGACCAGACTTCGCCACGCCAGGTGGCATTCAAGCGTTCAACGCGGTGATCGAACTGATGTCGATCACCGTCATCGGTCGTGTCGGATAGATCGAGCAGTTGGTGCGCGTCCCCCGTGTTTGCACCACGTAGTCCATCACCACCACGGTTCAAACCGAGAGCGCGCGCAAAGGCCAGATCATCACCGGCTTGCCAAGTCGCTGTGTGATGCCACGTTAGCGACCAAGCGCCACGCTGGGTATCCGTCATGAACCGCAGTTCTACATCACCTGTCAACGGAGCGTCATCATGTAAGCGCGATTGGATGTCGTGGCGTTCAAGCCAGGCTTGCGACACGAAGGACTTCACCCGCAATTCCGTCGCGAACACGTCGTGTTGCCACAACAGGCCCGCGGTGAGCAAGCTGAGCGCAATATTCCACGCCTGAATCATCCGACCGTCCGATCCGCGTGAATCTGGCCGTCTCGCATCAGAATGCGGCGACGCGCCGCGCCTTCCACCAGCGGATCATGGGTGGCGGTGATGATCGTTACGCCTTGTTCCGCGTTCAGCCGTTGGAAGAGTTCGATGAGTCCACCCGTCGTCTTTGAATCCAGGTTGGCACTCGGTTCATCCGCAAGCAGCAAGACCGGTTGACCCACCAGCGCTCTTGCAATGGCGACACGTTGTTGTTGTCCGCCGGACATCTCGGCTGGGCGACGATGCGCCAGCTCGCCAATGCCGAGCACCTCAAGCATCTGCATCGCGGCAGCGCGGGTGTCACGCTGCCCGCGCAGATGCAGCACAAACTCAACGTTTTCAACTGCTGATAGCACAGGCAGCAAGTTAAACGCCTGAAAAACAAATCCGATACGATCTCTGCGGATTTCGGCGAGGCGGCGATCAGAAGCGAGTGTGATGTCCTCACCTGCAAGGACAGTATGACCTGACGTTGTGCGATCCAATGCGCCAATGATGTTGAGCAGCGTGGATTTACCGGACCCTGAAGGCCCCACCAGCGCAATGAACTCACCTGCGTTAACCTTCAATGACACTCGTCCAGGGCCTTCACCGGGACGCCATGATCGGCGTATACCCGCGAGACGTTCTCGAGCACCACTCGCTCTGCGTCGGATTCGACGCCCAAGGGCCTATTCATGGTCCACTCACCGCTTGCAAGACAGGCACCCGATTCGCGCGTATTGTAGGGATGAGACTCGCCATCGCGCAGAAGAACAACGACAACACACTCACATTGAAGACATCACGGGATTCAATGACCACGGAAATGTGGCTGCGAAAACCAACGATATCGAGCCCACGCGCGAAGCGTTCGAGATTAATACTGCCGCCGGTGATGGTTACCAACACCATCCCCAACACCGTGCCGCGGAGGACACCGGCGATCATCAGGATGCCGCTCTCGAGACTCACCTGCACCAGCACTGACGCTGGGTTCATTCCGAGACAACGCATGACACCAAACTCCCGCCGTCGCTCCATGATCGCGGTCACCAGCGCGTTCACCAGCCCAAACCCGAGTGCAGCCATGATGATCCCGAAAAACAGGTGGGTGACGCTGTCGAGCATCTCAACGAGGGCTGCTGCCTGAGGTTAAAGCTGACGCCAGGACCGCGCCACCAATTCAGGAAACAGCGTCGTGAGCGATGCGCTGTCAAGGACGTGTTCTTCATCTTTGATAGAGATAGAAATTTCAGTCACGTAACCAGGTGGAGGCAAGCTTTCGAGGGACTCACGCGCCACGAAAGCAAACCGTTTCTCAAGGCCAGTGCACTCACTGTCAAAGAGCCCGATCACGGGAATACCCGCTTCCTGACTTCGCCCGTTCGCATCGCGAACAACCACCACCACCCGTTTACCGATACGTGTGCGCAGATCATCGGCCAATGCCCTGCCGAGGACGATGCCCCGTTCGTCAACTTGTGCCGGGAACTTGCCATCAATAGACGCGTGGGAAATAAAACTGAATGTTTCGGTTGATGGATCAACCCCTGCAAGTTCGATGCCGCGTGTCTCCCGCTCACTCATAATCACCGCCGGACTGCGAACTCTGCCTGTGCTTTGCACGCCCGGCTGTGCTTCAACGAGCATCAGCGTTTCCTTTGCAGGTTTAAAGGAGTGCATCAAACCCGGATCATCAAAGTAACCCGGCGCCGTCACCAGCCAATCATCATTAAGGCTTTCGCGCGCGGTGGCATACATGTCCACCTGGATGCCACGCATCAACGCGTTCAGAAAGGTGACACTGGCAACGGCCGTGATCACCGATACGAGGGGCAACGTATTGCGCCGACGATGCCGAAAGAGATTTCTGACGCTGATGCGCATCAACATCATCCAGGGGATTGAAGGCGCCTGCATCACGCCCCCATGCGCAGTGTATGCGCCGGTTGGATGTGACGAATGCGCAGCGCGGGTAACAACGCCGCGAGCTGAGTGTTCAGCAACAGCACCAAGGGTGCTGTCAGAAAGGCACGCAAGCTAAAGTCCGCATAGAGATGGTCCGGCATGTACATCTGTGAAAGTGTGGCTTCCAGTTGATCGCCCAGTGAAACGCCTACCGTCGCAAGCAGACTGACCGTTAACAGCAACAACACCAAACCCAACGCCACGCCGCCACACCACAACACGAAAGACTCAATCTGCAGGAGGCCGATGATTCTGAGCGGCTGCATACCGAGACTTCGCAACATGCCGAACTCCCGTACACGCTCAAACACCACCATCACAAACGTATTGGCGACACTGAACGTCACCAAAAAGAGAATCACCCCGTAGAAGGGGTAGCCACCCAGCCGGTCGAGTTCGATCGCTTCCTCGATTTCCGGCATAACCTCTTGCCAAGGTCTAACGAGAGGATTCTTCGGCAAGTGACCTTCGACCCGCGTAGCTAGTGCTTGCGCCGCTTCCCGTCGTTCACCACGAATCACAATCAAGTGTGCTTGGTCAGGCATGGCGAGTGCATCGGACATGGCTACGTACGGCACCAACAACAGCAACCGATCAAGATCGGGCACGCCTGTACGCAAAACGCCCGAAACCCGCAGAGACATTGCCGCCATCCCCCCGCCAGGATCCGTAGCCAGTACGTCAATGTCATCGTCTACGCGCACATCGAGTGAGCGTGCCAGGGCTTCACCGACCAGTGCATCGTTCTCAGTGGACGGTATCACCCCGTCTGCGAGGCGATGAAGAATGGTCGTCGCACCCTGCTCTTTCGCAAAGTCCATTCCAATGACCTGCGCCGCAACACTTCGTTCTCCGCTCGCGGCCAAGCCGAAGCTATGTATCCTGGGAAATGCCCGTTCAACACCATCCTCGCTAGAGAGCTGATTGAGCATTACGGCTACATCAGGGATGACCAATTCAACAGCGCTGCGCCCTGGCCACTCTGGGTGAGAGATTTGCACATGACCCGTAAGCAGATCGGTAGCAGTTTGCCGCTGCAGTGCATAAGTTCCGTCCTGCAGTGACGCCGAAACACCGATGAGCCAAACAGCAAACGCAATTCCTCCTATCGTCAACCGTGTCCTGCGACGATTGCGACTCACATTGCGAATACCGATGGCCCATAGTGTGTTCACATCAGTGTGGTCCTGCTGCAGGCGCTTTGCCATGCTGGAGGTTGTACAGCGTAAAGAGGTCGTCAGGAAGTTCGAGATCAAAAGTCGCATCACGCCATTCAACTTCGGTCCACGCATCCGGCGTTTCCGCCTTCTGCATACGAGTACGTGTCCCGAAGGTCCTTCCGGACAACATGCCGATGTCCATTGTTTGCATGGTTTTCACAAGCGCAGCATCCTGATCGTAGAAGCGGTGGACGAGCACCACATCATCATCACGAATCACCAACTCTTCCCGCCCCCAAACCACGGCCACAGCAGCGTGCGGCTCTGCGATGATCTGATACAGGAGGTGGCCATCTTGCTCTACAGTCTCCCCGAAACGGAGTGAGTAACGGGTCAACAGGTTGTCCGTGCGCGAGAGATCGTCATAGGAGAAATCGGAACCTGTCCAGCTTTGCGACATCAGGCTCGTCGGCAATCGCATTGCGCGATTGAGTTTTGGCGTAAACGTCCACATACGCTCCGCGAGCTTCAGCGTCGCGTTGCCGCGATCACGCGCTGGTTCGGTAAATCGGATCAAGGCATCTTCCCGACCTCGAGTCCAAGCTTCCATCGTGATTTCCCGCCGCCATGTGGGACGAACGATGCGCATCGTCATCACTGCGTGTGAGGTCAGTCCCCGGGTTCTTTCGATGGTGCGGGCGATGACCGCTGCAGGTTCTTCCACTGCTGGTTCCTCCGCTGCAGGTTCCTCCGCTGCAGCTGTTCGGAGCGCTGCTGCAGACAGGGTCGGAACCAGAGCAAAGAGAAGGCAACCAGCGAATGGCACGTGAAACCGCATCTTTCCTCCTCGTCATGGACAGGAACATCGAAGACCAGCTGGTCGAGGAGACTACAGGAGGTAAGCGGGCGACGAAAATCCCGGGCGTTCAGATCCCGAAGTGGGGTTGCTCATTTCTCGGAACAGCTTGGCTCAGCTCGCGCTTGCAGGTGCAGCAGAATTCGCTTCAGTTTCCGGGGGTGCTGTACGTAAGCGCTCGTAGAGGCGCTGTGCCATCTCAAAGGGGTCATCGCCGTTAACCGGGGCGACGTGATGTTTGCCATTCCAGGTCATGACGATGTTGCCTTTCATGCGCAGCCACGGTGGCATCTCACCCATGGCAGATTCATCGTGATAGCGATTGGCAGGTTTGGGTGGTCGCCTTTCACTGCCCGTCGTCGCACGCGTTCGACCCAAGGAACCTTCTTTGATTTCCAGCCGAGAAGCCGGTGCGCTGACCATAGGCTCTGGAGGATTGCTCTTCTTTGAACGACGCAGCGAGATCAGTGCGGTTACGTTAACCAACACAGCGACAGCTACCAGCGCTCCCGCAGCCCAGGAAAAATACGGTAACTCCAACGAAAAGAGCCCCGCAAACACGAAGGCGAGAGATAAGTTGACCAGCGCGATCCTAACGATGGGGTTGCTCATGCTACTGCGATGTACAGTGTGCCGATCCTCGGCGACAAACCCATCATACGTTTGGCGCGACTGGCAATTTATGGCGCGGATAACGTCTTGGTCTGATCTTTACGATTGGTCAGGCTGTTCTGTGAGCTCGCGCACAGCCCAAAACCCCACATCAAGAGACCCCACAGCAAGACGCACCGCTTCAAGAGGTACCGCTTCAAGAGGCGCTTCTTCAAGAGTGACCTCGTCAAAACGAGCGAGAAACTCGAACACCGTCTGGGGTCAGGCTGAACCGTGTTTGATCGTGCTGCCAAACCAGCGCCAGACCTGAGTCGTCACCTCTTTGCCGACCGAGATACCACCGCTCCGAGAGTTTCCAGCCCACTACCTCGTTTCTCCCATCCAGTGCGAACCGATGGATACCCAGCGCATGAGTTTTTCCAGCGTCGAGCGGAACCCACGACTCCACTTCGTCTCGATGGCCGAAATCCGACTGCATATCCATCACCAATCCTGGAGGTGACTCTTCAGCACACGCTGAAATCGGTAACAAGGCGGTCGCGCCAATAACAACAATGGCGGAGAGAAATGCAGCGCTGCGAAGTGCCGCGGTGCGACTGGAGAACTGACTGCGATAATCACCTGATTTCATTGCGCAACTACCCGGCAGTGACTGCCTTGCAATGCTCCTGGTACACCTGAGAGTGTCTGCGCCGATCACGCAGCCAGGCTGCGCACAGAATGGGGATTTCATGGAAGAAAAAGGAGAAATCATGGAGAAATGACCGTTTCTCGGGCAGGCTGCGCTTCGGTGCTCCGACAGCCGCAAATCTGCGCTGACCGGTTTAAAACCAAGAGAACGCAACAACCCCAACCCGCTACAGGACCAAAGAGATCATGACGTTGAACTGGGGCATCCTGGCCACCGGGCGCATCGCACACACCCTTGCCTCGGCCATTCGCCAAACACCGGGGAACACCCTGGTTGCCGTGGGTAGCCGCTCCCAATCCGCAGCTGACGAATTCGCGAACCAATACGACGGCACTCGCGCATATGGCGCCTACTCCGCATTGCTGGCTGACAAGGACGTGGACGTGGTCTACGTCGCAACACCTCACAACGACCACGCATCCTGGTGTATCGAAGCCCTTCTTGCTGGAAAACACGTGCTTTGCGAAAAACCCGCAGGCCTCAACCACGCCGAAGTCATGGCCATGGTCCACGCCGCACGAACCCAGCAACGCTTTTTCATGGAAGCGTTCATGTACCGTTGCCACCCACAAACACGCATGGTGAAAGCGCTGATCGATGGCGGTGCAATCGGTGAGGTGCGCCACATCGAAGCGAACTTTGGCTATCACACCGCAGTTAATCCTGCGTCGCGGCTCTTCAGCAACGCTCTTGCTGGCGGCGGAATTCTCGACGTCGGCTGTTATCCGGTTTCGCTCGCACGTTTAGTGCAGGGTTCGGAACCTGAGTCGATCAGCGCCGTCGGGCATCTGGGCTCGACAGGCGTCGATGAATGGAGCAGCGCGCTGCTTGGATTCAAAAGCGGCGTGGGTGCCCAGATCGCCACAGGTGTTCAGGTCAACATCGACAACACGGCACGTATCTCTGGCAGCTCAGGCTGGATTCATTTGCCAAATCCCTGGCTGCCGAACGATGCATCCAATCAGTGGCGCTTCTCCCTTCACCGCAACGGTCAAACTGAGACCATTTGCGGCGGCAACAAAGCACTCTACGTGCTGGAGGTGGAAGCCGTCGCCAGGGCCATCGCGCGAGGTGCGCTGGAAGCCTCAGAAATGTCGTGGCAAGACTCCCTCGGCAACGCCCGCGTGCTCGACGCCTGGCGAGCGGCGATTGGCCTCGAGTACAAGGCGGAGAAGGCGCCGACCCACCGCGGTCCGCTACTGCCGCTGCGAAAAGCCGGCGTCGATGCGCCGATCAAGAAAGGCACTGTCCGCGGTCTTGCCAAAGAAACTTCCCGCCTGGTGATGGGTTGCGACAACCAACCCAATCCAAGCCACGCCGGCGTCATGTGGGATCACTACTTCGAACAAGGGGGTAATGCGTTCGACACCGGTTTTGTTTACGGCAACGGTTTGATGGAGGAGTTCCTCGGCCACTGGCATCAGCAACGCGGCATTCGCAACCACATGGTCATTATTGGCAAAGGTGCACATACGCCACACTGTTATCCCGAGTACGTTGCCAAACAACTCGATGTCAGCCTCGACCGATTACAGACCGATCACGTCGACATCTATTTCCTGCATCGGGACAACACCGACATTCCTGTCAGCGAGTTCATCGACGCGCTGAATGCCGAAGTCGCTCGAGGTCGCATCCGCGTCTTTGGCGGTTCCAACTGGACACTCGAGCGAACTCAAGACGCCAATCGGTGGGCGGCTGATCACAGCAAACAAGGATTCGCCGCTATCTCCAACAATTATTCTCTGGCGCGCATGGTGAATCAGATCTGGCCTGGTACGGAAGCGTCATCAACCCCGGCGTGGAGAGATTACTTCAAAGCAACCCAGCTCGCGCTCATGCCCTGGTCGTCACAAGCGCGGGGATTCTTCACTCATTGGGTCGATGCGGTGCTTGCAGAACAAGGTGAACGGGGTACAGGCATGACGCGGGTTGAGCCCACCGTTGATGAACTGAAACGAACCTGGTTTGCCGAGGACAACTTCGAGCGCCGCCGCCGGGCCTTCACGCTAGCGAAGGAACGTGGCACATCAGCGATCAACGTCGCACTCGCCTGGGTATTGCAGCAGGCATTTCCGGTATTCGCGCTGGTCGGCCCAAGATCACTCGAAGAACTCGACAGCTGTATCCAAGCACAGGCACTTGAACTGACACCCGCCGAACGGCAATGGCTTAACCTCGAGATCGAGCAGCGCTAGGGAATCTCTGATTAATCAGCGTTTCCCTAAGCGGCGCCTATCTTCTCCGCCGGAGCATCGATACGACGTTCTGCCCGGAGCGTTCCGGTTGCTGCTGAGTAAAGGCGATCTCCCACGTCAGCACTGCGCCACGTTCGCGCAGAAAACCGCGGCACCCAATGCCGTGGCCATTGGGTGTTGCCGTTGCAAAAAACGACAGTGACGTGACGATAGTACCTGGCTGATTCCACAACAGTGCATGGTTGGGTTCACTCTCGAATTTCCCTGAGCCATCAAGCCGCGCGCCACGATGAAAGACATCCAACGTGTAGGTGCCGGTTTCGTTTTCAACCAGCCGCGCTGATAACTCATCGATGCCGTGACCCACGACCGACAACGTACCAGTGATCTGTACGGCGCTGTCCTCGTGCACCACATTGAGCTCAGCCGTGATCGGCAGACCCAGGCTGCGCCCTTCAAACAAGACACTGCCTTTCCCTTGCCATTCACCTTTGGAGAGCAGCATCAGCCTTCAAGCCCCGGCAAGTGGATTGGTGCGCTGACCGCTTCTGCCGCTTGCGCACCCTTGTTACGAGCATTGTTGACGTAAGACGAAACCGGGATGAGATCCAGGGCCATGGGCAGTCGGGATGCAAAAAAGTCTGTCATTTCAGTCGTCGGGATTTCCGGTTCAAGCCACTGCCGTGCTTCAGGAATCGAGAGCATGACGGGCTGCCTGGTATGAATGAATGCAAACTCCGGGTTCGCTGGCGCGGTCAGGATCGTAAAACTGAGCACTTCGGTCTTGGTTTCCGGATTGACCCAACGATCCCACAACCCCGCCAACAACAAGCCGCCGTGGCGCGCAGGTTTGATCAGATAGGGGACGATCGGCTCGTTGACCCGACACCATTCGTAAAAACCTGTGACCGGAACCACACATCTCCTTTTGCGGAAAGGTTCACGAAAGGCTGGGCTTGTCGCGGCTGTTTCCGATTTCGCATTGAACATGGAGTACTTCGCCGTCATCTCCTTGGCCCAGTACGGTGTCAGCCACCAGCGCATGGGCAGCACTTCAGGTTCTCCGGACCGCGGCAGCCCAGGCGTCACGATACGTACAACTGGGATCATCTCGGTGGGAGCGGTATTGAAGTTGTCCCTGCCTTCATAGGGCAGATTCACCAGCTCCATAAGGAGTCGCGCCAACGGATCAGAGGTGATGTTAAATCGGCCACACATGGGATCAGGAAACCCTATCTCGTCGGCAAAATCGCAGTGCCACAAGCTGCCCTTGAACGGACCACGGTGCAGGCCCGTGCGCTAGATTGTTGGTGCTCAGCACGTTTCAACCGTAACCGAAGTCGCGGAAGCGCTGAATTGTAGTGGTTTGACGTGCGCGCTTCATTGCGGAATGCTTCAGGCATTGTCCTGTTGCCGTTCTGTTATTAGGGGAAGGGGCCACCACACATGAGCAATCTCAAAGCGTTTCGCACCGAAGTCCGCGACTGGTTGTCCACCAACTGCCCAGCGGGTGCTCGGGGTGAGGGTCAGATTCCGACGGGCAGCACCAAGGTTCCTATCGACGACCCGGATACACAACTGTGGCTGAGCCGCATGGTCGAAAAAGGTTGGACTGTACCCACCTGGCCCAAGGAGTACAGCGGCGCGGCACTTTCGACGGAGGAGTATGTGGTCCTCACCGAAGAAATGCGCCGCATCAACGCCCGTCCGCCACTCTCTGGCATGGGCGTCATCATGATTGGACCGACGCTGCTCGAACACGGCACACCTGAACAAAAAGCCCGCCATCTGCCACCGATCGCTCGAGGCGAATTCGCTTGGTGCCAGGGCTACAGTGAACCGAGTGCAGGCTCAGATCTCGCGAGCCTGCGCACCCGTGCTGACGATGCCGGTGACCATTTCGTCATCAATGGGCAGAAAATCTGGACATCGGGCGCTCAGTACGCGGACTGGATGTTCT
>SYFY01000134.1 GCA_005799745.1 Gammaproteobacteria bacterium | reverse complement strand
GATGTCGATGACCTGCGCGCCGTTTTCAACCTGTTGGCGAGCGACCACGAGTGCGTCGTCGAGCTTATTGTCACGAATTAGTTTGGCGAAACGTGCGCTGCCGGTGACGTTGGTGCGTTCACCGACATTGACGAAAAGGCTGGTGTCATCGATACGCAGCGGTTCGAGCCCGGACAACATCGTCGCATCAACGAGGGAGGGTTTGGCCCGCGGTTTCATGCCCGCGACCGCCTTGGCGATGGCGCCGATGTGCGCCGGTGTGGTGCCACAACAACCGCCGACCATGTTGACCCAGCCTTGATGGGCGTAATCCCTGATGTGGGCGGCCATCATCTCGGCGGTCTGATCGTAGCCGCCAAATTCGTTAGGCAGCCCCGCATTGGGATGCACGCTCACACGTACTTCCGAGACCTTGGCGAGCGCCCCAACAAAGGGTCTAAGTTGCTCCGCACCGAGTGCACAGTTGAGACCCACAGCAATCGGCCGTGCGTGAGCGATGGCGGTGTAGAACGCCTCGCAGGTTTGACCGGAAAGGGTGCGACCGGAGAGATCGGTAATGGTGCCGGAGATGATCGCGGGAATGGTCACCCCATGTTCACGACCGAGTTCGAGCATGGCGAAGATCGCCGCTTTGGCGTTCAACGTATCGAAAATGGTTTCCAGAAGGATAAGGTCGGCACCGCCACGGATGAGACCGTCGATGGCTTCGCGATAGGCGACTCGCAGGGATTCGAAGTCGACGTTGCGTGCGCCGGGGTCTGAAACGTCGGGGGAGATGCTGCAGGTGCGATTGGTTGGTCCTACCGAACCGGCCACGAATCGCGGCTTTTCCGGGGTCTCGTACTGGTCACAAATCTCCCGCGCGATCCGCGCCGCTTCCACGTTGATCTCGACAGCCAGCTCTGCAAGGTTGTAGTCCGCCTGAGAGATGGTGGTGGCGGTGAAGCTGTTGGTTTTGATGATCTCGGCACCGACTTTGAGGTAGTTCTCATGAGCGGTGCGCACCGCATCCGGTTTCGTCAGAACCAGAAGGTCGGTATTGCCTTTGAGTGGTGAGTGGTGATCGCGAAAACGTTCCCCGCGGAAGTCTTCCTCTTGGAGTTTAAGGTTCTGAAACGTGGTGCCGTAAGCCCCGTCGATGATGACGATACGTTCCTTGAGGATGTTCTCGAGCAGGGCGTGACGTGACGCCAGACGTGCATAGGACACTGCTTTGGACATAGGAGTCTTGGCAAAAATGCTTCTGGAGGTGGGTCGGCAGTCTAGCCGCAGCGGTGCGGATACAACTTGAACAGGTCCCAATTCGCGATGAGCCGCCTTCACGCTTTCTAACGTCTGTGATTCACGTGGTACGCTCGTTGTCCTTCGGGGGAGAAAGTTGTGATGCGAGTTTCATTTTCGCGGTCTGCGAGGGTAGCCGTATGAGCCTACGCGACCGAATCGAAAAGTCGTCAGGTTATCGCTGGTACGCGCTCGGGCTCTTGACCCTCGTCTTCACGTCGAGTCACGTTGACCGGCAAATCATGGGCATGTTGCTCCAGCCGATAAAAATGGAGCTCGGTGCCACCGACACCCAAATGGGGTTTCTCGTGGGCCTGACCTTCGCGCTCTTCTACGCCACCTTAGGCATGCCCATCGCGATGTTCGCGGATCGCAGCAATCGCCGGAACATCATCACTGGGGCGCTCGTGATCTGGAGTGGCATGACGGCGCTCTGTGGTTATGCGGCGAACTTTGTGCAGCTCGCGCTCGCCCGAATCGGTGTGGGCATTGGTGAAGCTGGCTCAACACCACCCTCGCATTCGTTGATCGCTGATCTCTTTCCGAAGGAAACCCGTGGCACCGCCATGGGCATCTTTGCACTAGGTGTGAACTTCGGACTGCTGATTGCCTATCTCGGTGGTGGACTGCTGAGTGAAATGTGGGGCTGGCGAGCGACCTTCATTGCCGTTGGCTTGCCCGGCCTCATTATCGCGGTCTGGTTCTATTTCACGGTGAGTGAACCTTTGCGGGGGTCCAGTGAACTCGTGAAACCACAGATCGGAGGCGTCGCGCCCACCTTTAAAGAAGTGTGGCGCTACATTTGGAAGGTCAAAGCATTGCGCCACACCTGCGCCGGCGCTGCACTCGCAGGGTTCACGGGTTATGGCTTTGTCTTGTGGATGCCAACGTTCCTGCAACGTTCCTACGATCTCAGTCCTTCCGAAACGGGTTACACCCTGGCGCTGATGTCCGGCATTGTGGGCGGTATCGGCACGTTTGTAGCGGGCAAGTTGGTCGATGTGCTGGCAGTACGTGATGAACGGTGGTGCGCCTGGGTCGTGGCCGCAGGTAAAGCCTGTTATGTCCCATTCCTGGTTGTCTTCTTCATGATGGATGACCTCAAGTGGGCGTTGATCGTCTACATCGTTCCGGCGTTTTTCGGTGGGTTTTATCTGGCCCCGACGTTTGCGCTCATTCAAGGTCTGGTCGATGTGCGGATGCGTGCAGTTGCATCGAGCATCACGCTCTTCATCCTCAATATCATCGGCATGGGATTTGGGCCCCAGTTGGTGGGTATCGTCTCGGATCTGTTCGCGCCGGAGTATGGTGATGAGTCCTTACGGATGGCGCTTTTAGTCCTTGGCGTCGTCAACTTCTGGTGCGCATGGCATTACTACTTGGCGGGTAAATATTTGCATCACGCGCCGGTGGTGAATACGGGAGTAACCGGACAACCGGCTTAATCCGGATTAGCGGTTGTGCGCCTATTCTCACGTTCCTACAATACTCGAGTAATTTTGTCGGAATTGACCATGATCCAGATCACCGAAGCCGCCCAGACGTACCTGCTCGAACTGCTGTCGAAGCAGGACGACAAAGGCACCGGGATTCGGGTCTTTGTGTCCCAACCGGGTACGCCTCACGCAGAAACCTGTATTGCCTATTGCCGTCCGGGTGAAGAACAAGATGGTGATCAGCCGATGGAGTTCCCCGGGTTTCGTGCCTGGTTTGAAGGCCGCAGCCAGAAGTACCTTGAAGGTGCTGTGGTGGATTACGCCTCCGACCGGATGGGTGGCCAGCTCACCATCAAGGCCCCGAACGCGCGCGTGCCTCAAGTCGGTGAGGATGCGCCCCTTGAAGATCGCATCAACTACATCCTCTATAACGAAGTGAACCCTGGCCTTGCTGCCCATGGCGGACAGGTATCCCTGGTTGAAATCACCGCTGAAAAGGTCGCCATCCTCAAGTTCGGCGGTGGATGCCAAGGTTGTTCAGCGGTCGACGTCACGCTTAAACATGGTGTTGAAAAAACACTGATGGACCAGCTCCCTGAGCTCGCAGGCATTCGCGATTCGACGGATCACACCAATACTGAACACGCCTACTACCAATAGGCGAGCTGTCTGCGCGGCGGCTGCAGTTGAATCGACAAATCACGGGCATCCTCTTCGATATCGCCGGTGTGCTTGTGGCGCTCGATGGAGTGCTCTCGATGGCGAAACTGCTGGGGATCCCGCCTGAGCATGAATCCCTTCACCGAATCTGGCTGACGTCGCCTTCGGTCTTGGCTCATGAGACCGGGAAGATCGATGCCACGACCTTTGCAGCAGGTGTAGTCGCTGACTTCCGTTTACCCGTAACTCCGGAAGCGTTTCTTCTTGAATTCGAGAGCTAGCCGCAGCGAACTCTCCCGGGAGCGCTCCAACTCCTGGAGGAGATTCCGGAGGGTTATCACTTGGCTGCCTTGATCAATACCTGCGCGGTGCATTCGGAAAAAAATCCAGGCGATGGGTTTCATTCACCATTTCGAACGGCTTTATCTCTCACATCAGATCGGCCATATGAAACCCGAACCCGAAGCGTTTGCAGTCGCGCTGGATGGGATGGGTCTGACGCCCTCTGAGGTGTTGTTCCTGGATGATGGGTTGCGCAACGTCGAGGCCGCACAATCACTGGGCATGGTCGCCCATTTGGCCAAAGGACCAGCGGAAGTGCGGCATATCCTTTCGGGTTACGGCATCGTGTCCTGATCCCCGTTACGCCGCTCGCCTGAGCAGCGGTTGGCGTACACGCTCGGCCAATTCTCGAAGCAGCACGTCAGTTGTCTCCCAGGCGATACAAGCATCTGTCACCGACACGCCATAACGCAGCTGTTCGCCTGACTGCAGCGGCTGACAGCCAGCGTGCAGGTGACTCTCCAGCATCAAGCCGATGATCGACGTGTTTCCCTGTTCGATCTGGGTGGCGATATCCCGGGCGACCAGCAGCTGACGATTGTGGTCTTTCGCGGAATTGGCATGGCTGCAATCCACCATGATCCGTGGTGCAAGACCTGCTGCTTTCATCTGGGCTTCGCAGCGACGAATGTGAGTGGTTTCGAAATTGGGTCCATTGCTACCGCCGCGCAAGACGATGTGTGCGTTGCGATTGCCACGGGTATGAAACACCGACACTTCACCGCTGGCGTTGATGCCGAGGAAACGGTGGGGTGTCGCGACGCTCTTGAGCGCATTGATCGCCGTTTCGAGAGAGCCATCGGTGCCGTTCTTGAACCCCACCGCACTCGATAACCCGGATGCCATTTCCCGATGGGTCTGCGACTCGGTTGTGCGTGCACCGATCGCAGACCAACTGATGAGGTCATGCAGATATTGCGGCGTGATGGGGTCGAGCGCTTCGGTCGCCAGAGACAAATCCATTCGGACAAGATCGAGCAGGAGTTGCCGCGCGATACGAAGCCCGTCGTCGATACAAAAACTGTCGTCGAGGTACGGGTCGTTGATAAGCCCCTTCCACCCGACGGT
>SYFY01000133.1 GCA_005799745.1 Gammaproteobacteria bacterium | reverse complement strand
TGCCACCGACGATCAACAGAATGACGTTACCGAGGTACTCCATCGGTGCCATGTTTCGTGTCGCAGCGCCATGGGCGAGCATGGAGATCATGTCGTCCTGGGGGGCTTCATTGATGCGCTGGTTCCAGAGGCGAGTGAAGTATTCGAGGCATTCAAGTAGTTCCGCGCGGCGCTGTTCTTCCGACTCGACGATACCAGCACCCGGTGCGGCGGTTGCGACGTCCGACCAGCGTGTCAACTTGGCGCGTTCTTCGAACGGAAAACCGAGAATGGAGGCAAGCATCTGGGTGGTCAGTTCGATGGACACCCGGTCAACCCAGTTAAACGGCTCACCCACCGGCAGGTTGTCGAGGATGGTGCCAACACGTCCACGAATCGTGCTTTCAAGGTTGGCGAGGTTGCGCGGGGCAACGACAGGCTGAACCACTTTGCGTTGTTCGTCGTGCCGCGGGCGGTCCATGGCGATAAACATCGGCAGCTGGAAGTCCTCATCCTGCTCACTGATGGTGATGCCCGGCTCGCTGCTGAAAACCTCGTGGTTTTCGTCGACTTCCTTGATCAGCTTGTAGTTCGACACGGACCAGAAGGGACCGAATGCGCTGTCCTTGTAGAAATGCACGGGGGCTTCTCGACGCAGCCGTTCAAAAAACGGCCACTGGGTGTCTTTCACAAACAGGGATGATCGGGCGACATCCAGTTCGATCAGGGGTGTGGTCACAGGGTCCTGCGCCGGACGTGGTTGCAATTCGGGATGAAGGTCTGGTGTGACCTCGGTGGTATCAAAAGTTCGGGCTTCGCTCATGGGGTGGGACTCAAGAAAAGGCGGGAGCAGGCTAGTCATCCAGAACGAAAATGCAACGTTTCGTTTATAAAAGGAAGAAATTGATCCCGAATTGGCATCCGCCAGCCCATTGGGCGACTCCAGTCGCCTTGCCTGCCGCGCTTTGCGCTATTAATAAGTCGGGTGCCGCGTTAACATGCGCGCCGTTTTTAGCCTCCCGGTGACGTTGCGGGAGCGACAGAACCCCCACACAGACTCAAGACATCCCTATAGATCGGTGTCAGGGGCTGTGCATTTTCGTTTTTTTAGTGCATTTCACCCTGCAACCGGTGATCTGTGAGGTGTTAACAGTGGAGAACGCCTATTAAGAAAGTTGGAGGAAAACCGTCCGATCGTACGCTCCTCAATGAGGACATTGCGGCCCGGACTGTTCGACTGATTGGCGCCAATGGCGAGCAAATTGGCGTGGTGTCCAGGGAAGAAGCCCTGTTAGAGGCCAAGCGTGCAACCTTGGACCTGGTGATGATCTCGGCGGAAGCAGATCCGCCCGTGGTCAAAGTCATGGACTATGGAAAGCACCTCTTCGAGTTGAAGAAAACCAAGGCCATACAGCGGAAAAAACAGAAACAGAGTCAAGTAAAAGAGATGAAGTTTCGTCCTGGCACTGAGGAAAGCGACTATCAGGTAAAACTGCGCAACCTGAAGCGCTTCCTGGACGACGGCGACAAGGCCAAGGTCTCTTTGCGGTTTAAAGGTCGTGAGGTGGTCCATCCGGAAATCGGATTGGATCTTATGACCCGGATTGGCAAAGACCTTGATGAGATGGCCACGATCGAGAGCGAACCCAAGTTCGAAGGTCGGCAGGTCATCATGGTGCTCGCGCCCCGTCGCAAAAAGGCTGGATCAAAACCGGCTGCTGCAGCGACCCCGGTTGCTTCAGAAGCCTGACAGGTCCTGATTACCATCTGACGTCCGCTCGAACATAAAAAAGCGGATGTAAATTGCGTGGAGCAGTTATGCCCAAAATGAAGACCAAGCGGTCAGCAGCGAAACGTTTTCGCCGTACCGCAACCGGCTTTAAACACCGGTCGAGTAACCGTGGCCACAACTTCACTGGCCGCAGTATGAAACGCAAACGCCAACTTCGAGGCATGCACGCGGTATCGCCTGCCGACGCCCCAGAGTTGAATCGGCTTTTGCCCACCAAGGCGAGATAAGGAGCACCCATGGCCAGAGCAGGTTCGCGGGTCGCATCCAGAGCGCGCCGCAAAAAGATCATGAAGGCAGCGAAGGGCTATTACGCCGCTCGCAGCCGTACTTATCGGGTTGCCAGGCAAGCAGTCACCAAGGCGGGCCAGTACGCCTACCGTGACCGTCGTCAGTGCAAGCGTCAGTTCCGCGCCTTGTGGATCGTGCGTATCAACGCCGGTGCACGTGAACATGGGCTGTCTTACAGCCGGTTCATCAATGGCCTGAAGCGCGCAGGCATCGTCATGGACCGTCGTGTGATGGCGGATCTGGCGATGTTTGAGTCCGCTGCCTTTAGCAAACTCGTCGAGCAAGCCAAGGCTGCGCTCGGCATTGCCGGAGCAGCGGCCGCTTAACCGGGTTGTTGGGCGTGGCGGCCCCACTGATGAGGCGCCACTTTCTGTACAGGCGCTTCGATTGTGTGAGCGCCTGTCAGAGAACGGTCGACGCGAGAACAACATCGCGTGTTAATCAAGCTACCTCAACCGGAATGGTCAACCCGTGAGTGATAGCGTCGAATCCATACAAGCTTCCTTAGCGTCAAAACTCTCAAGCGCATCGTCGCTTGATGGTGTTGAGCTCCTGCGTGTCGAATATCTTGGCAAGAAAGGGCTGATCACGGGTCTCTTGAAAGGCCTTGGTGCCATGTCCCCGGACGAGCGCAAAGGCGCGGGACAGGCGATCAATCTCCTGAAAACCTATGCCCAGGAAGCGATCGATGCGCGGCGGGATGCCTTGCTCGATTCAGCCAGTCCATCCTTTCCCGTCGATGTGACGATGCCCGGTCTTGCGGTGTCGCCGGGTGGTCTGCATCCCATCACCCAAATGATGTACGACCTGGATGATGCCTTTGCCGCACTCAACTTCGAGGTCTTTCAAGGGCCTGAAGTTTCGACAGAAGAATATGACTTCGATTACATGAACTTCCCGCCGGATCACCCAGCCCGGGAAAGCATGGATACGTATTGGCTGAAAAACGTCGGTGGCGACAGTCACTCGGCGGGCGGAAACGGCCGTACCTGTTTACGACCGCACCTCACCGGCGGCAGTGTGCGTCGCATGATGATGGGGCCACCGCCGTATCGGTTTGTTTATCCCGGCCACGTGTATCGCAACGAAACAACCGATGCACGACATGAGCGCGCATTCACCCAGTACGAAGCGTTGATCGTTGATCGCGACGTGCCTTTCACTGCCGGACGACTCTTGATCGATACGATCCTCGAAACGGTCTTCGGTCGTCCCGTAAAAACCCGGATGCGTGCCGGGTTTTTCCCGTTTGTTGAACCGGGTTACGAGATCGACATGGAGTGCCAGGTGTGCCAGGGCAAAGGCTGCTCCGTGTGTAAACACGTCGGCTGGATTGAAGTGATGCCCGGTGGTGTGCCGCATCCGAATGTGTTGCGTGCTGCCGGTGTTGATCCGGATGAGTGGACCGGCTTCTACGTCAACGTCGGCCTCGATCGCCTCGTCATGATGCGTTATCGCATTGATGACGTACGACTCTTCCATGGCGCAGACCTGCGCTTCCTGAACCAGTTCCGGTAAGCCACATGAAAGTGTCGTTAGCCTGGCTCCGTGACTATGTGGCCCTTCCGATTGGTCTTGCACCGGCACAGCTCATGCATGACCTCACCCTGTCGACGGTTGAAGTCGAAGGCATTGAGTACCCAGCGGATCATCTTAAAGGTCTATGTGTCGCGTTGGTGGTTCATGCCGAAGCGATCCCTGATACCCATCTTACGCTGACCCGTATCGATGCAGGGTCGCACGGTACGCTGCAGGTGGTGTGTGGTGCGGCGAATGTTCGTGCGGGAATGAAGGTGATCCTAGCGTTGCCGGGTGCCGCGATTTTTCCGAAAGGTGCGTCCACACCGCTCATCGTGAAGTCGGTTGAGATGCGTGGCGTGCATAGCGAAGGGGTGCTCTGTGCAGCCGATGAGGTCGGCTTAACTGCCGTGTTTCCGCCGGGTGAAAATCGCGGCATCGTCGATTTAGGTGAAGTCAATGCGAAGCCTGGCACTGCGCTCGCGGAGGCGATTGGCTTTGACGATGCGGTGCTCGAAATCGACAATAAGTCCCTCACCAACAGACCTGATCTGTGGGGGCACCATGGCATCGCACGAGAACTTGCGGCGATCTATCAGGTTCCGCTCAAGTCATTGCCTACGGCGCAGAATCTGCCTGTTGTCACTGGGCTACTCGGCAAGCCAGATGCGTCGATCTGCAACCGTTTCACTGCGACGGTCTTTGATAACGTTCGCGTGACGGAAGCGCCGCTCTGGATGCGTAGCCGGCTCGCCAAGGTAGGGCAGCGGAGTATCGATCTCTTCGTTGATCTCACCAACTACGTCATGTTCGCGACCGGACAACCAAGTCATGCCTATGACGCGGATGAAGTCAGCACGCCGATGTTGGCGCGGTACGGTAACAAAGACGAAACGTTGACCTTGCTGGATGGCACCGTCCATGAAGTCCCGGCATTGCCGTGTATCGCCGATGCCAAGCGGGTGCTCGCCGCAGCCGGTGTCATGGGTGGCGCGCAGTCTGGTGTTGCAGCGACAACCCGCCGTATCTTTCTTGAGATGGCCTCATTTGAGGCGAAGCTCGTGCGCAAGTCATCGCAACGCCTCGGTGCACGCACCGAAGCTTCGTCGCGGTTTGAAAAGGGTGTGGACTCCCAACGGATTGATGGCGCCTTGGGTCTCTTCATAGAACTCGTCAAAGGTATTCAGCCGGAAGCGGTGTGTACGGGTTACCAGGATCTGGTCAATCGCCACACATCGCTCGCAAAGATCAGCGTGCAGGTGCCGTTCATCGAGCGTCGTCTCGGCAAGTCCTTTCCCGCTGCGGAGATTGCAGCTTCGCTCAACCGTTTGGGCCTCTCAGTCAACGTGGAAGGCGATACGCTTAATCTGATTGCGCCGAGTTGGCGTTCGACGGGCGATCTATCGTTGCCCGCCGATATCGTCGAAGAAGTCGCACGGCTGCACGGCTACGACAACTTCCGCATCGTGCCACCACGCATCGATCTCGCACGCATGCCGCGTGCAAAGCGGCTACCGCTTGATCGACGATTGCGGGAGTTTCTCGCTGCATCCGGCCTGCAGGAAGTCATTACTTATCCTTGGGCGAACGTACCGATGCTTGCTGCGGCCGGTATCGATACGAGTCATTTGTTTGAACTCGAAGCGCCGCCTGGCCCTGACCAGCGTTTTCTGCGCGCCAGCCTGGTACCGAATCTCATCGAAGCCACAGCCATCAACCAGCACAACTTCGCGAACTTTGCGCTCTTTGAAGCCGGTGCAGTATTCCCGGGTAAGACCGAAGCTCGCCATGTCGCAGGGGTGTTGTCCGGCGATGATCTGCCAACGCTCTTCGCTCGAGCGAAGGGACTGATCGAAGGGCTGCAGCGTAAGGTGCACCTCGGATCTCTGAAAGAAACCCAGGGCGGCCTCGTGCCGGGTTGGGCGGATAGCAGCATCGCGCTCACTTTTGAAGGCGGGAAAGGTGCTGTCGGTATCCTGGCGCGGGTCGGCAATCGGGCTCGCCGTGCAGCCGGGATCAAGCGAGGCGAACTCGTCGCCTTTGAGCTCGATATCGCGCTACTTGAGGCTTATGACACCCGGGAAAACACCTGGTCGTCATTGCCTGCCTATCCCGAGATCAGCTTTGATATGACGGTCCTGGCCGCCGATGCCGTGGGCTGGTCGGACGTTCGCAGTGCGATCAGCACGCTCGACGGGCGAGTCCGTGAAGTCAGCTGGATCGGGGAGTATCGAGGCAAAGGCATCGAAGAAGGAGCTCGAGCGCTGACGTTCCGAGTGACGCTCGGGCTCGCAGATCGCACCTTAACGGCTGAAGAAAGTGATCAGGTGAGATCCGAGGTCGCGGCATTATTGGTGGCGCGATTCAACGCCATGCCGCGTTAGCGATAACAACAGTCCTCTACAGCGCCCAGGGTCTGAAAAGTAACCGGCCCGCTGTCTACGAAATGCTGTAAACCCTTGGGCCGGCAGAATTTATGGGGTAGCATGACTCTCCAAGCTGTCGTGAACAGCTAAAAAACAAAAAAGACTTTCGAGCCCGAAGAACAACTAAAAAACGTGCGAGCGCCCGGACACCTGTCCCGCAGGTCGACGGTGTACGACACCAAAAGGGCAGGGGGAACTCCAGATGTGGCACGCGAAGCGTGTCAGCGAGCGGGCGTCATGAGCGCGCTGACCAAAGCCGAAATGGCAGATCGTTTGTTTGAGGAATTAGGCCTCAACAAGCGTGAGGCCAAGGAAGTCGTGGAAATTTTCTTCGAAGAACTCTGTCAGAGTCTTGAGCGGAATGAGCCGGTCAAGCTGTCAGGTTTTGGCAATTTTGAATTGCGCGAAAAGGGTGAACGCCCTGGCCGCAATCCGAAGACGGGCGAAGAAATTCCCATCACCGCAAGGCGGGTGGTAACGTTCCGCCCAGGACAGAAACTCAAGCAGCGCGTGGAAGCTTATGCTGGACCCGGGCCATAACGCCGAACTGCCACCGATCCCGGGGAAGCGCTACTTCACCATCGGCGAAGTGTCGCAGCTCTGTGAGGTGAAACCCCACGTGCTGCGTTAC
>SYFY01000132.1 GCA_005799745.1 Gammaproteobacteria bacterium | reverse complement strand
GCGGAAGTTGCGATTGATCTCAAACACCCGCTCCATGCCACCCACCACCAAGCGCTTGAGATAGAGCTCAGGTGCAATGCGCAAGAACATCGGCATGTCGAGCGCATTGTGATGGGTCGTGAATGGCTTCGCCGTCGCACCGCCTTGAATGGGATGCAACATCGGTGTTTCCACCTCCACGAAATCACGATCACGAAAGAAATCGCGCAACATGCGAATCAGCTGATTACGAATCGCGAAAACTCGCCGGCTGTCCTCGTTCATGATCAGATCGAGGTAACGCTGCCGATAACGCGTCTCTGTGTCTGAAAGGCCGTGGTACTTCTCAGGCAATGGTCTGAGGGTTTTGTTGAGGAGCACGACACGCTCGGCATCAACAGTGAGCTCACCCTTGTTGGTGCGCATCAACGTACCCGAAACACCGACGATGTCGCCGATGTCCCAGATCTCTTTGAACTCCTCATAGGCAGCGCCAAGTCTGTCGCCGGTGAGGTAACACTGAATGCGGCCACTGACATCTTCGAGGGTGATGAAACTGGCCTTGCCCATCACACGACGCAGCATGATGCGCCCAGCCACAGTTGTCTTCAGCGACTTTGTTTCGAGCGCGGCTTTATCGAGTCCATCGGCCTGTTTGTGCAGATCGCGAGCCAAGGCATCACGGCGAAAATCGTTGGGATAAACCCGCGCAGTACGCAGCCATGCATCACGCTTAGCGCGACGAACCGCCAATACATCCTGATGTTCCTGGTCGCTCATCTACATTTCCGCCTTTAGGTAACTCTGATCAATTCGCTCCTGCGAATTGATCAAGTCGGAATCCTTCGGATTCCTCGCATTTTCCCTGCGTTTACACGGGCTTTGCCCGTGAATGCGCGTGCGAGGCACGCGCCGCTCGCATGGAAAGTGGTGGTGCTTCCATGCACCACACCGGAAGGTCTGACTCATCAGACCTTCCTTTACAAGCCTGCCTTCAAACTGGCTTCGATCAAATCATCAATATCGCCATCGAGCACGTTGCCCGGATCACTGCGTTCAAATCCCGTTCGCAGATCTTTAACGCGCGATTGATCCAGCACATAAGAACGAATCTGGTTACCCCAACCGATATCCGTCTTCGAATCTTCGAGTGCCTGTTGAGCCGCTTTTCGTTTCAGCACTTCAAGCTCATAGAGTTTGGCGCGCAACTGCTTAAACGCCTTGTCACGGTTCTGATGTTGGGACCGTTCTGTCTGACACTGCACGACGGTATTCGTTGGTAGGTGCGTCAGGCGAATCGCAGAATCCGTCTTGTTGACGTGCTGACCACCAGCACCGCTGGCACGGTAGGTATCAACGCGTACATCGGCCATGTTGAGATCGATCTCGATGTCATCGTCGATCTCAGGAGAAATAAACACCGACGCGAAGGACGTATGGCGACGATTACCCGAATCAAAAGGAGACTTGCGCACCAGGCGATGCACGCCTGTTTCCGAACGCAACCATCCAAATGCGTAGTCTCCTTGGACATGCACACTTGCGCCTTTGATGCCTGCGACTTCACCGGCGGAGACTTCCGTCACCTCTGCTTTGAAACCACGTTTCTCCGACCATTTCAGATACATACGCAGAAGCATCTCTGCCCAATCCTGCGCTTCGGTTCCGCCTGAACCAGCCTGGATTTCAAGATACGCGGAGTGGGAGTCCATCTCGCCGGAAAACATTCGGCGGAATTCGAGTTCTTCGAGCGAAGACGTAACGGCATCAAGCTCCTGATCCACTTGATCGAGTGAATCGCCATCGCCATCTGCGGCTGAAAGCTCGGCGAGTTCCGAGAGATCCGTTAGCGTTTGGTGCAGGTTACGCAATACACCAACGATCAGTGCAAGTTCGGAACGTTCCTTGCCGAGTGCCTGTGCACGCGCCGGATCGTTCCACACATCTGCCTCTGCAAGCTCGGCCTCTACTTCTTCGAAACGAGCTTCTTTACCGGCGTAGTCAAAGGTACCCCCTGAGCGTGACATCGCGCGCTGAGAGGTCTTTGATACGTTCGCGAACTGAAGTGATTTCGGCCATGAGAGGTAAGTGGCGTTCCGTTGAAAAAGCGTCGCAGTTTATGCCACCGGCACCAGATGCTCCACCACCAACTGCACTGTGGGCACATCACCATAGTCGTTGCGTGAAACACGGTAGGTCATGTATGCCCGTGCAAAGGGTTCTGTTGCGAGCTCTGCCTGACGAAAGGCGATGGCATCGATCAATCGACGCCGTCGTCTTTCGGCACCGGTCATCGACACCGTGAGCTTGAGGTGGTTTTCCCCGACGATCCGATGGCTGATCACTTCAAATTCCCCTTGGAAAAGTGGTTCAGGAAACGCCTGACCCCAGGGACCCGCCGACGCCAGGGCATCAGCCGTTTCGAGACTGAGGTCGTCGAGCGCGAGCGCACCATCCGTGTACACAATCGCATCCCTCGACTCCGCGGGTAAGTTGAGTGAGACCAGCTTATTGAAGACCGTTGCAAACTGCTTGAAGTGGATGCGCTTGAGCGAAAGCCCTGCAGCCATCGCATGCCCACCAAACCTTGGCAGAAGTCCTGGATGGCTGGTCGCAATCGCATCCAGCAAATCGCGCATATGCAGTCCAGGGACAGAACGAGCAGAGCCTTTGAGTTCATCTGGCGCACTCGACCCGGCTTCTGCAAAGGCGATGACAGGCCGATGCAATCGATCCTTGAGGCGTCCCGCAACGATGCCCACCACCCCTTGATGCCAACCTGGATCATACAAACAAATGCCATCACGCCCCTCGCCAGCGGCGACCTGCTGGGACACGATCATTTCGGCATCGGCCACCATCACTTGTTCGAGTTCCTGGCGGGCACGATTGAGTTGATCAAGCGCGATGGCGAGGCTGCGTGCCTCTTCAAGGGTCGAAGCAAGAAGACAACGAATGCCAATCGTCATGTCGTCAAGCCGACCTGCAGCGTTAAGTCTCGGTCCAACCGCAAAGCCTAAGTCGGATGCATTGATCTTCGCCGCATCGCGGCGCGCAACCTGCAGGAGTGCTGCGATGCCTGGACGAGCACGACCTGCACGAATGCGTGCGATGCCTTGTGCAACGAGAACACGATTGTTGTGATCAAGCGGCACAACATCAGCAACGGTGCCTAACGCGACGAGGTCCAGGCACTCCGCCATGTTGGGATTACGAATCCCTTTGGACTCAAACCAACCTTCCGCAGCCAGTCGGGACCGCAGGCGGCTTAGCACATAGAAGATCACCCCAACACCAGCGAGATTGCGGCTGCCGAAGGTTGACGAATCGAGGACCGGATTGACCACGGCGAGCGCAGGCGGGAGCGTTTTTCCGGGCAGGTGATGGTCCGTGATGATGACATCGATACCGAGCGTTCGCGCCTGCTCGACACCGGCGATGCTGGCTACCCCGTTATCAACAGTGACGAGCAGATCCGGTGAATGGGTGGCTGCGAGGTCAACAATTTCCGGGGACAAGCCATAACCGTAGGTGAAGCGGTTCGGCACCACGAAATCCACCTGTTCAGCGCCGAGCGCACGCAGCACCGACACACCGAGCGCGACCGACGTCGCCCCATCGGCATCAAAATCTCCCACCAATAGAATTCGTTGTCCTTCCCGGATAGCACGCGCGAGGCGATCCACCGCCCGATCGATATCTGGAAGCCCTTCAGGCGACAGAAGCGCTTTCAACTCGTGGTTGAGTTGGTCTTTCGACGTGACACCACGGGCACCGTAAATCCGCCCAAGTACTGGGTGCACGCCAGCCAGGGGCCGATCAACCGGGCGCTCGACGAAACGGGGTGGCTTGACCCCTTTCATGCCGCCGCGTGTTCGACGCGAATGCGTCGCACGCGATCCACCACAGCAGGCAAGGCCTGCAGCGCGGCGACAGCTTTGATCATCACCGCTTCTCGTACCGGTTGCGTGACGACCACGATGGGTACCTTTCGGTCGGCAATGGCGCGTTCACGTTGAATAGCGCCTTCGATGCTGATGCCATGTTCACTCAAGATCGTAGCGATGCGCGCGAACACACCGGGTTGATCGATCACAGGGATACGCAGATAGGCCGCCGATTCAACCGCTTCGATGGGCAACACTCTTTGTGTGGTTGCGGCGGCGAGACGTCGAATAGGCCGATCACCACGCACCAGACTCAAGAGGTCCGCGAGCACAGAACTCGCGGTGGCTCGACCGCCAGCACCTGGTCCGTGAAACAACAATGAGCCCGTGGCGTTGTCATTGACCTGCACGGCATTCATTACGCCGTTCACACTCGACAACATCGTGCCCAGCGGAACAAGTGTTGGGTGAACCCGCATTTCAACACCAGCTGCGGTTCGGCGTGCGATACCCAACTGCTTGATGCAATAGCCGAGCTCTTTGGCATAGGTGATATCGTCAGGCGTGACATCGGTGATGCCTTCGGCATACACCGCGGCTCGATCAAACGGGATGCCAAACGCGAGCGCTGCAAGAATGGCGAGTTTATGGGCGGCATCGATACTGCCAACATCAAAGTGTGGATCCGCTTCCGCGTAGCCTAGTTGTTGGGCCTTAGCGAGTGCATCCTCGAATCGTTCACCCCGATCACTCATCGCACTCAGAATGTAGTTGCAAGTGCCGTTGATGATGCCGGTCACACGTTCGACGCTGTTACCGGCTAACGATCGAGTTAACGCAGCAATGATCGGAATGCCACCTGCAACTGACGCTTCGATACCGAGCATCACGCCTCGTGTCGCCGCGAGCTCAAACAACCGGTCGCCGTGTGACGCGAGGATGGCCTTGTTAGCGGTAATCACCGGCTTTCCGCCGTTTAGCGCCGCATCGACGAACTCCAGCGCGATGCCCTCTCCGCCCATGAGCTCAACCAGCACATCCACGTCATTGCGCTTCGCGAGCGCGAGCACATCGTGTGAAAAATCCGCTCCGGCAAGATCTACTTCGCGACGGGTGCGACTCGCTACCGCCACCACGTCGATGGGTTGCCCACAGACAGCAATGATCTGCTCCCGGTTTTCCTTGAGCAGTGTGAGGAGTCCTTGTGCGACCGTTCCGAGTCCGGCAAGACCAATTCGCATCATCCAGTCCTTATGTGGCTCGTGCTTAATTCAGACCCAGCGCAGCGGCCAGATCCTTCGCCGGCATGTACCCTGGAAGCAGATCACCCTCTGCCGTCACGATGGCGGGCGTGCCGGTGATACCGATGTCTTTGCCCAATTCGTATTGCGCAGCTACTGGGTTGGGGCATGTTTTCGTAGGCAGGCTTTTCCCGGTTTTCAACGCCGTCAAAGCTGAGTTGCGATCCGTCGAACACCATGCGGTGATGAGCTTGTTGGCGGCTTCGGAGCCGACACCCGCCCGCGGGAAGGCGAGGTATTTCACCTCGATGCCAAGGTCGTTGATGGCCCGCATTTCAAGGTGAAGCTTGCGACAGTAACCGCAGTCCACATCTGTGAACACAAAGACCGATTTCCTGACGGGTTTTTTCCGTGGTGAAAAAACCAGCAACTCTGACTCCGGAACTTTCGCGAGCTGATCGCGGCGTTTTCCGGCGCGCCGGCTGTCGGTTACGTTGACGAGCGTGGTATCGAGCTCGTACAGGTCGCCGGCGAAGAGGTACTTCCCATCAACGGAGGCGTACAGGAACGTACCACCGTCGAGCTCTACGGCGAGGAATCCCGCAACCGGTGACGGTGTCACAGAGATGATGGGCAAGTCCGGCCGCAAAGCCCGAAGCTTTTCCACCACCCTGGCATCTTCAGCGGCGAACAACGCCACGCCAGGCAGACAGAACAAAAGTGCCATCAGGCTTCGCCACAGACCGCTCAAGTGCAGGGTTTTCATCCAGTTTGCTCCGTGAATCCGATGGGTTTCGTTCCGACCTTGACCCCGAAGCCGACCAGGTAGATCAACCTCGCGGATGATGTTTGGCATGCAGGGCCTTTAATCGCGCTTGCGCGACATGAGTGTAGATCTGTGTGGTCGACAAATCGGCATGGCCAAGCATCATCTGTACTGCCCTCAGGTCCGCGCCATTATCCAGCAAGTGCGTGGCAAAGGCGTGGCGCAGTGTGTGCGGTGAAATCACTTTGTGAATACCCGCAATCTCTGCATAGCGTTTGATGGCGTACCAGAAGTTCTGCCGCGTCATCGCCTCACCCCGATTGCTCAGCAACAACGCCGCGGTCTGATGTCGGTAGCTGAGCAGAGGCCGAGCGTTGTCGACATATCGCCGAAGCCATCCAAGGGCAACCGCTCCGACCGGCACGAGCCGTTCCCTGTCACCTTTCCCCACCACCCGCACAACACCCTGACGAACATTGAGTGCGACGATGGGCAGTGTGACCAGTTCACTGATCCGAAGCCCTGATGCATACAGCAACTCGAGCATCGCCCGATCACGGAGACCCACCGGCTGATCGATATCGGGTGCTGCGAGCAATTGATCTACTTCCCGTGCCGACAACACACCAGGCAAGGGACGACCGAGTTTCGGAGCGGAAATGCCGCGGCTGGGATCAGAGTCCATTCGCCCTTTGCGAATCGCTTGTTTGTAGTAGCTACGCAAACAAGACAGCCAACGGGCGGTGGATCGGGCTTTCAAACCTTCCTGGTAACGCGCCGCCATACATTCGGCGAGATCAGCGGTGGATGCGTCGGGGAGCCGCTTGCCTTGAAGGCGGCGCGCCACATCCGTCAGATCGCGTCGATAAGCCGCCAGGGTATTGTCAGAGAGGGCTTTCTCGACCCACATCTCTTCGAGGAACCGTTCAATGTCATCGGACATTCGCGAACCTCAATGCAGAGACGGATGTACAAAGGACATCCGGTAACCTCAACGCGGTTCCTCAAGCGGAACCGCAGCAGGATCACTCGGCGGCGACTTCCGGGGTCGCAGCTTCGGCGGTCACCGGCACTACCGGTGCGCTCTTGCCAGACTTCTTGGCACCGACCTTTTCCTTGATGCGCGCTGCGCGGCCAGAAAGTTCACGCAGGTGATACAGCTTGGCTTTGCGAACGTCGCCACGACGAATCAGCGTGATGGATTCGATAAGTCCGCTATGGGTCTGGAAAACGCGCTCTACACCAACACCGTGGGAAATCTTGCGAACGGTGAATGATGAATTGAGACCGCGGTTCCGACGGGCAATCACGATGCCTTCAAAGGCCTGCAGGCGCTCGCGGTTACCTTCGCGGACACGCACTTGCACCAGCACGGTATCGCCGGCGCCGAAATCTGTGTTGTGGTTGGTGAGCTGCTCGTTCTCGATCTGTTCAATAATTTTGTTGTTGCGCATGTTAGTCAGCTCACTCCTCGCGTTTGACAGGTATGGGGCTCTCGAAGCCGTGCACCGTGCCGGTTCTGGTCACCGCTCTCATCCAGAGCTTCTTTCCGGACCTACTTTCCGGAGCTTCTTTCAGGAGCTGCGACCGTTGATATCTCTCATCCCTACTCTGGTCTAACGCTTGAAGCCGATGCTTCATTCAGCGTTCGGTGGGATTTTTTACTTCCCCTGACTCTGCAGCTCGCTCGCCCAATCCTTCTGTCAGCAGGCCACGATCCATTGGATTCTCCAGCAATGAAGAACCCGCCAGTTGTTCCGGCCGGCGATCAAAAGTGGTCAGGAGGGCAGATTTGCGCCGCCACAGTGCGATCCGGGAATGGTCACCGGATAGCAGTTCCTGCGGCACCTTAAGTCCCGCGTACATTTCGGGGCGAGTATATTGCTGATATTCCAGTAAACCATCAAGGTGAGACTCGACGGTCAGGGAGTCCGGATTACCCACCACCCCCTCTTCGAGGCGACTGACGGCGTCCATCACCAGCAGCGCCGGTACTTCTCCACCTGACACAACGTAGTCGCCGACGGACAATTCTTCAGTGACAGCGAGGTCGATGAAACGCTGATCCACACCTTCATAGCGTCCGCAAACAAGAATGATACCCTGGCACGCCTTGAACGCTGCGGCTTTCTGATGCGTGAACGAGTCACCCCGTGCACTCATCAATACCACCGGAACGTCCTTGAGCCCGAGGCGTTCAGCCTCCGCTCGTGCATCGCTCACACTGGCCAGCAGCGGCTCCACGAGCATCACCATGCCCGCACCACCCCCATACGGCTTGTCATCGACGGTGCCATGACGATCGACCGCATGGTCACGCGGATTGAAGCAGGCGATCGTTACCCGCCCTTCACGGACAGCTCGTCCGAAAATACCAAACGGGGTTGCGGCTTGGATGAGTTCAGGAAAGAGGGTGACGACACCAAACCACATGTCAGTCCCAGTCCGGGTCCCAATCAAGGCGGATCACACGATTCTCAGCATCGACGTCGAGGACATATACCGGCACAAAGGGGATGAGTCGTTCACGCGTGTCGTCCTTAATCACCAGGACGTCGTGTGCGCCGTTGTCAAAGACAGACACGATCCGACCGAGTCGCGCGCCCTTGCCGTCACGTGCCTCCATGCCTTCCAAGTCGTTCCAGTAATACTCATCTTCGCCAGGAGGCGGCATCGCTGACGCGGCGACTTGAATGGATTTGCCAGTCCACAGCGCTGCGGCATTGCGATCATCTACACCTCTGATTTTGATGAGAAAATTCTCACCCTGAGTACGCCACTCTTCGAGCTCTACAACTTTCGGCTCACGTGCACCGGCGTCGATCAACCAAGGAGTGAGGGTTAAGGCCATGTCAGGCTCTTCGGTAAAACTTCGAAAATGCAGCCAGCCACGAACACCATGGGGCGCTTGAATGCGCCCGACGACAATGGGGGTATCGGCAGCCCCAGGGACTGCGCCGCCTTCCGCGTGATCAGACTCTGCGGATGGCGGTGTCAACAGAACTCCGGACTCAGCCGGCAGCAGCGGGCGTCTGGGCTTTGCGGGCGCGCTTGACCAGCAGGGAAACTCGTTCGGAGGGCTGGGCACCCACAGAGGTCCAATAGTCATAACGTTCGAGGTTCACACGGAAACCATCAACCGGATTGCGGGCAACCGGGCTATAGAAGCCGAGACGTTCCACAAAACGGCCGTTACGGGCAGAGGTACTTTCGGCCACGGTGATGTGGAAGAACGGATTTTTCTTCGCGCCGTGACGCGCCAGACGAATGGTCAGCATGGGTCTTTTACCCTGGTTCCTATTTTCTGAATGAATGCCAGCAGGCCCGCTGTGAGCGAGCTGGCCGAAGCAGGCCAAAGATTATAGAGATATCCGCCGCTCTTTCCAGCTCGGCAACACATTCAACTGGTCAAAGGCCAGTCCTGCGTTCAACCGAAGCTGATTTCTTCCTGATACCAGCCCGCACCAACGATCGACATCGAGCCATTGTTGGGTAGACGCTTGGACCAGGAGCCTGGATCACTCTGGTAAGCAGCCAGCGCTTTTTCGGCCACTTCCGCGTCTTCACCCTCGAATTCGTACATCGTGAGAAATCCCGATGGCGGCGCACCCAGAAACCTACATACAGCTTTAAAACACCGCACCGACTTGATGCTTGGACAGTTGTAGGTGTCTTCAATGTGATTACCGAGGTACCACTCACGAAACGCGCCGACTAAATCATCGGACTTTGGTTCTACGAGGCCGACCAGGACCAACTTCTTACTCATCGTGGCCCTACCCTACTTTGCTTTTTGACCTTCAATTTCACGAAGCGCCGCAATCACCACTTCCCAAGAGGTGCTCGATGCACCTGCACCCGCTGAAATGGTCTCAAAGGCTGCAGGTCCGTGTTTCTTCACCTGCTCTCTGAGTTCAGGCTTGCTCTTGAGTAATCGCAAAAAACGCTCGCCGTTTTCGATCGACATGGTCTTATCCTCCGGTTCCTGATGACTCGATTGTAATCACGACTGTGCCCCATAAAGAAGTGAGCTCAACTCGTTGAGTACCAAATTGCCTTGCCTGCCTTCACTTCTGCTATGGTTCCACCCCATTCATTGGGGTTTGTTCACGTTCATTCGGGAGGGGGAAACATGATCAATCTGAAATCACCGCTCATTCGCCATCCGATCTGGCAATACGCTTTTTTCGTCGACGACATCGACGCTGCCTGCATCCAGTGGAACAAAATGGTCGGCGCCGGTCCGTTCCACGTCGTGCGCCATCACATCGCCGAAGGGTTCTTCTATCGCGGTGAACCGGTCGAAGCCGATGTGAGTTATGCATTTGGTCAAGCGGGACCGGCTCACATCCAGTTCATAGCGCAACACGACGACACTCCGTCGATTTATCGAGAGATGTACAAACGGGGTCAGAACGGTTTTCACCACGTCGGCTTACTCGTTTCCGATGTATCGGGTGAAATCAAACGCTTCCAGGAAGCAGGCTACGAAACCGCATGCACCCTTTGGGGTGGAGACTATGTGGCTTACATGGATTGCCGCCGTGATATGGGTTGTTACGTCGAACTACACGGCGACGCGCCGATCATTCGCACCATGTTTGAATCTTGGAAAACGGAACACGACGAGTGGGACGGCGTAACCGATCTCATTCGCGAAGGCACGCGCTGATCGTCCGTAGTGAGAGAGGAGAGTTTACTTATGAGCATCATCGACCGGTTCCGTCTTGACGGACAAGTTGCCGTGGTCACTGGCGGAGGACGCGGTATCGGTGAAGGTATCGCCCTCGGCCTCGCAGAAGCAGGTGCAGATGTGGTGATCACCGCACGGCGCACCAAAGAAATCGAAGCTGTAGCCACCAAGATTCGCGCGCTCGGACGCCGGGCACTCGCCATCACTGCCGATGTGATGAAGATCGAAGAAGTTCAGCGCATTGCTGAAACTACCTTCAAGGAAATGGGCAAGCTCTCCTGCTGGGTGAGTAACGCCGGTGGCGCTGACGACCGGGTTCCGCGGACGTTTATGGACATGCCGGAGAAACAGTGGGACTTTCAGCTGAACCTGAATCTCAAAGCGGTGTGGACCGGTGCCCAGGCTGCCGCACGCATCATGAAAGACAACGGTGGCGGCACGATCATCAACATCTCGTCCGTCGCTGCCAATCGCGCTTCGCCTAACAACGGGCCGTATGCCGTCGCGAAGAGCGGCGTGAACAACCTGACACAAACCCTGGCTGCGGAGATGGCGCCCCTCGGGATTCGCGTTAATGGCGTTTCACCAGGACCGATCCCGACCGAGGTGTTCATGGAGTTCCTGAAGCTCAAACCCGAAGACATCCCGGAACTCGGTAAGCGTTTCGGTATTCCACTGGGTCGCGTTGGCGATCCACGCGATATCGCCCCGGCGGTGGTTTATCTCGCGTCGGAAGCATCATCGTGGATGACCGGTCAGACGCTTTCCGTGTCCGGCGGACCGTGACCTACTTTTAGCTCAAAAAAAGGGCGCATCAGCGCCCTTTTTCTTTGTGGTCCTCTCTTTGAGTCAATGTGGCATTAGAGTCCGCGAAGCTTCCGCGAATCAAAACTCACCACCACGCCGTTGCCTCCATCCGAAAGTACGCTCACCGGCTGCAGTGCTTCTGGCAGGCGATGATCGCCGGAAAAAAACAACTGCCGACGTGTATCAAATTCCGCCAACACGGTGCGGCGCACGGATTCATCCAGCCGTTGGTCCGTTCCCAGAACGTCCTTGACCGACGCTCCACGCATCAAGGTCAGATTGACCTGCGGTAACGCCCCCGCTTCACTGAACTTCGACAACACCGTTTGCCCACCATCATGGTTGGCGATACGGATATCCAGCTTCGCTTTGAGCAGAGCCGGTACCGCAGCAATGTCGAGGGACTCCGGGTCACCCTTCGGTGAAGCCACCAGAAGAACATCGTCAGGGCTTTGCCTGAGGTTGTACTTGCCCATCCGCTGACGCATTCGCGCGGCACCGGCTTCGCTGGTGAGTACATAGGTTTCAACCGGCGTTCCATCCGGATGCACCGCACTGAAGATCCGCGCCTGAAAAAGATCGTTGGCAGGTGGTCGATGTTCACCGGACTGCGAGACGACGATCTGTGCCGGCCATTTACGCGTCGACAGAACTCCGAGGGATTGCCACTCCCGCCGCACCTCGGCAATGGCCTCTCCGAGAGTTGAATCAATGGCTGCGAGGTGTGGCCACGCCAGGGGGCCATAGGGTTGCCAGAGGTATCCTGGCTGAACGCCGTGGTCGACACCCTCCTTGGCCACGGTGTTGCTACCCACAATCACGGCATCCGCAAGACCGTACTGCAGTGCCAACCGATACGCATCGAGGGGGTTGCCACCGGCGATCAACCAACCGCCATCCACACCCCGGACGTTGAAACACCAGTCACCTGCCTTCCTGAGGTCCGGGCTCCCTGATACGAGCAGAGGCGAGGTCCATCCGGAAACGGCGGGCCTAAGAACAAACATGCCGATAATCGCTGTGCGACCAGTTTGTCGTGGATCCTTAACAAGCGGGAACCTCGCTCCGCCGCCGAGTGCGCCGAGCTTGTTCCCGAGTGGCAACTCGACGGCGATATTCTTAGCGTCGCGAAAAACTTCCTGGTGCTTCAGTTCGTGCTTTAACGCTGACATAGCGGCTCCTTCGAAATGTGGGCAGAGGGCTCTGCCACTGTGATGCGGACTAGGCTGACTGGAGTCTGGCGACTCTTTTGGTTCCTGTTTTGGCTACCGCCCATGATCGGGTCAAACAAGAGGTGCAGAGCCGCTTCAGGGTCACTTCCGAGGCGACGCATCGCGCTAACGGCTAAAGAAGGTCGCGTGTGAGGGGCTGCCATCAGTTTGCTGATGAGCAAACTGGCGATGCCGTGAACACCTGCCCAAACCGTCCCGGCTAGTACGAGAAGATCGTCTTCCGAGGCTCCCCCCGCATGGGCACGAAGCACGTCGATGACCTGGCGAAAGTTCGTCTCAGCCGCTTCGAAGAGCGCCGGGTAACGCTCAAAATCGATGACACCCCCAAACATCAGCTCGTAGCTCACCGGGTCTTCGCGAGCCAGGTCGACATAGGCTTTGCCGAACCGCACAAACTGATCGTGCGCGTCGCTGGATTCTCCAAGCGCTGATTTCATCCGTGCCGTCAAGCTATGAAACCCGCGTGTTGCGATGGCCGCCAGGAGGCATTGTCGGGTGGGAAAGTGGCGGTACGGCGCCGTCGGTGAAACTCCAGCTTCTCGAGCGAGTGCTCGAAGGCTCAGTTTTTCGATACCAAACTGCCGAATCTGGGTGACGCCGAGATCGATGAGCGTTTCCGGCAGTTCACCGTGATGGTAGGTCGCTCGAGCTGGAGTGTCCGGTGAATTTGGCATTGCATCCCGTCCAAGTAGGGCTGATTCAGGAGCACTGTACGTGCCGCTCACACAACCGGGAACTTAGGGAATCTCTGATTAATGTCTATTTCCGCCATAGCTTCGTTAGTCGTCACTGCAGAAAATCGCGGAGCTACTGCATTTGCGCGATTTTCCTCCGCTCCTCCAGCCTCGCTCTGACAAAAATATCCAATTAATCAGAGTTTCCTTAGGTCTCACGACGCTTTTGCTATCGATTTGACGCCTCGGTTATCGATGTTAGCATTGCTTACATAAAATGGTCTTCCTCGCTCAAGCGCTATCAATCCGCCCATTCGCGGGGAGCCGTACCGCGGCGCAAAGTCTGCTTCTCGGGCTACTAATGAGCGCATTTGCCGGGACATTCGCTGTCCAAGCAGAAACCCGAGGGGCAATGCCGGTCACCGTGCAGACGTTGTCTTCTGCCGAACCCCGTACCACTTACCGCACCTACGGCGGCATGACCATGGCGGCTCGGGCCGCCGACCTCGGCTTCAAACACGGCGGCGAAGTTCAAGCCGTGTTTTTCGACTGGGGTGACCGCGTCACTGCAGGCACAGTCCTCGCGCGTTTGCGTCCTGCGAGTTTTGACGCCGCGGTGAATTCTGCAGACGCCGACGTCGCGGTTGCAGCAGCCTCACTCAAGGCTGCAGAAGCCGATCTCGACATCGCGACCAAGACAGAACGCCGCTTTGCAGACCTCAAGACCAAGAGTCACGTCTCAACCCACCAACACGATGAAGTGATTTCGATTCTGCGCGCCCGGACAGCGGCGCACGGGGTCGCGATCGCTGCTGTGAAACGCGCCAACGCACAGGCCGAGAGCGCCCGCATCACACGGGACGAAAGCAGCATCACCGCGCCTTTCAATGGGATTATCCAGGCCTGACTACTGGACTAAGGGGCGCAAGTGAGGCCCGGTCAATCGGTACTCCGGTTGATTGGCGACGGTGAAGTGGAAGCACGCTTCGGTTTGCCGGAATCGTCCGTTGGCTTGTTAAGCCCTGAAACGCCCTTCGAAGTATGTTGGCAAAACACCACCATCCCTGCTTCGCTGCTGGCGCTCCTGCCTGAAGTCGACGCGCAATCGAGAACCCAGAGCGCCATCTTCCGGCTGAAACAACCGGATGTGCCTATTGGAGCGGTGGTCGAACTTCGTTTACCGCATCGGCTCGACCAAAAGGGTTATTAAGTGCCGATCTCCGCACTCATCGAAGCGGAACGTGGTTTGTGGTCGGTATACGTCGTCAATGCAGAGAACATCACCGAACGACGCCTCGTCGAAGTGCTGCACTCTGAATCAAACGAAGCCCACGTTCGGGGCACGGTGAAACCGGGTGAACGCCTGGTGAGCTCTGGCGTTAACCGCATCGTGCCAGGTCAGTTGGTCCGCATCGTGCGCGAAACCGCGGAGGGTGCATGAACAGTCGCGTCGAACCACCGGACGAACTGCGCCTTCTGGACCCACCTGGCTCCGGCGGGCTCTTCTACGATCACCCACGTCTGACCTTCCTCGCCATTCTGGTGACCATGGTCCTCGGTGTGGGTGCATTCATGGCTTTGCCACGCCAAGAAGACCCAACGATGACTGAACGTTGGGCGCGCGTACAAACCTGGATTCCTCGCGCGACTGCAGATCGCGTGGAGTCGCTTGTCAGCGAACTCATCGAGGCCAAGCTTCGGGAAGTACCGGAGGTGCGTCAGCTCTCGTCCATTTCTCGCGCTGGGTTTTCCATCGTCGCCATCGAACTCTATGACGAAGTCGGTCCAGGTGAAGTGGACGTGGTCTGGTCGGAAATTCGTGACAAGTTGGCGGACGCAGCCACAGATCTACCCCCCGGCGCGACCGCACCCACACTCGAGATGTCGCGTCCATTGGCAGCGACCATGGTGGTGGAACTGTCCTGGCGGAGTGACACACCTCAAGAAGCAAGCGTGCTCTCACGCCTGGCGCGCGCGCTTGAACTCAAGCTCGCTAACCTCGGTGGTACGGAAGAGACCGATCGTTTTGGTGACGCTGATGAAGAAGTTCTGGTCGCGCTTGACCCCCACCGACTGGCCCGCGCGGGTCTGACCGCGGACGCCATCGCCGCGGCGATCCGGGATGCCGATACCAAAAACGCTTCAGGCCGTTTGCGGGCTGATACCACCGACATGCTGGTGGAAGTCAACGCAGAACTGGATACTGCTGAACGAATTGCCAACATTCCCGTCGCGCGCGGTCCAGCAGGTGAAATGCTGCGCATCGCAGATCTTGCCGACGTCTCCAAACACCGTCTCGATCCTCCAGCAGACATCGCGTTACACCGTGGTGCTTCGGTTGTATTGGTCGCTGCGACGATGCAGCCGGGACTCAACATCGGCGAATGGGTCGAGCGGGCGCGCTTTACTGTCACGCAGTTTGAGCAAGAGCTCCCTGACGCCATCGGCGTTGAGATCATCTACGACCAGAACAGTTACACCAGCGCACGCCTCTCTTCTCTGGGATGGAACCTGGTGATTTCCCTGCTGCTCGTATTGGTCGTCTTGTTGGTGTTCATGGGACTGCGCTCAGCGATCATCGTCGGTACAGCGCTACCGCTCACCAGCGCCATGGTGCTCATCGGCATGCAGCTGCTGTCGATTCCGCTGCACCAGATGTCCGTCACGGGTCTCATCATTTCCCTCGGCCTGCTCATCGACAATGCCATCGTCATCGTCGATGACTATCAGCTGCGTCGCTCCCGAGGGCTAGAGATACCTGCGGCACTCTCCCTCTCGATCAAGCACCTCGCCGTCCCCTTGTTCGCTTCGACGGCCACCACGGTGCTTGCCTTTCTACCCATTGCGCTGGCACCTGGAGGCGTCGGTGACTTCACTGGGACACTCGGCTCAACAGTGAGCCTCGCCGTCGGCAGTTCGTTTGTTCTTGCGCTCACCGTGATCCCCGCGCTCGCAGGATTCGTCGACCGACGCTGGCCAGAGCATCGTGACCAGACCTGGTGGAGGAACGGCTTTACGTCGGCCACCTTGTCGGCGCACTATCGCGCAACACTGCTTTTGACAATGAAGCGACCTTGGCTCGGTATCGGCGTTGGCGTAGTTCTGCCGGTCACCGGCTTTGCACTCTTTCCAACGCTGACAAACCAGTTCTTTCCTGCCGTCGATCGAAACCAGTTTCAGGTTCAGGTCCAACTGCCGGCACAAACTTCCATTCACGAGACACGACGCATCGTCGACCACATCGAGTCCGTGCTGCACGAATCTGCAGACATCGTCGACTCCTCCTGGTCGATTGGTCAGAGTTCGCCACGGGTGTACTACAACGCCATCTCGCAAGGTGATGGTGTCGCGAGTTTTGCGCAGGGTTGGGTGACGACCACGTCTGCAGATGCGACGCGCGGACTGTTGCCCACACTTCAAGCGCGGCTCATGGAGGAGGTTCCCGAAGCAGAAGTGATGGCGATACCGTTTGAGCAAGGTCCTCCGGTCAGCGCGCCTATTGAGCTGCGAATTGTCGGCCCGGATCTTTCAACGCTGCGCACGTTGTCACTGGAGTTGCGGCGCATCCTGGCGACCACCGAGGGCGTGACCTACACCCGCGCCATGGCCACCACATCCGAACCGAAGGTGGTGTTTTCGCCGGCAGAAATTGCTGCTGCACAAGCCGGCATGCATATCGGCGATTTCACACGCCACCTTGCCGGCACGTTGATGGGCATCACGGCGGGCACCGTGCAGGAAGGAAACACCGAAGTTCCGGTGCGAGTACGCCTTGGCAATGCGGATCGCGACGATGCGGGCGACCTCGCTTCCATGCCGTTTGCCAATCAATACGGGGGATTGACGCCCCTCGATCAACTCGGTGAGTGGCACCTGGAACCTGCAGCTGCGAGCATCGAGCGCTTCCAAGGCGAACGGGTGTCCACCGTGCAGGGATTTGTTTACCCCTTTACGTTACCCGCAGGTGTGCTCTCGACCTTCCTCGAGAAGGTGGAGGCAAGCGCGTTCGAAGTACCACCCGGCTATCGCCTGGAAATCGCAGGCGAAGCGGAAGAAAGCGCAGGTGCATCGGGAAGTCTGGCGGGCATGTTCGTGATCTTTGCGCTTGCCATGTTGGCCGTGGTCACCTTGTCCATGAACTCATTCCGCTATACGCCGCTATACGGCCATCATCGGCATTGTTGCCGTTTTGAGTTTTGGTCTTGCGCTCTTTGGCGTTCGCCTCTTCAGCTACCCCTTCGGGTACATGGCATTGGTCGGTGCGCTCGGCATGATCGGTATCGCCATCAACGGTGCGATCATTGTTTTATCGGTTCTCAAGGCAGAGCCCCGCGCACTCGCAGGTGATGCTGAAGTCACTGCCGATGTCATCGTCGATGCGACACGGCACATCCTTTCGACGACCCTTACCATCATCGCCGGATTCTTGCCGCTGGTCTTTGGTGGCGGGCAATTCTGGCCACCCCTCGCAACTGCGATTGCGGGTGGTGTGCTCGGTTCTGCGGTGATCGCCCTCTACACGGTTCCGGCTCTGTTCCGGATAGCGCATGGCTCACATGTATTAACGCCGGACTCGCAACAATCAGTGGTCACGGCCGAATCGACTATCTAACCAGATGTTTCAGGCGCGAGGCCACAACAACGGATTGAGGGGACCCGCAGCAAGTTCTCCGGGTGTAATTCCTGCCAACCATATCTTGTGATCGAAAACTCTCGCACCACCAATGTCCGCCGCTACTCGTGCACCATCGGCGAACCAGATAATCGTCATCACCGAACGGAGCAGGCTCGTCGGATTGGGTGGTGCGCAGTGCAGGGTCCAACCCTGATGGAAGGTCGCATCACCTGCCTGCATTGCCCCATGTGTTCGGGTTGGCAATTGAAGCTGCTCCACCAACTCACCAAAGCGAAGCTCTGATTCATCGCCAATGACGAATCGACCGAGATCCCCACGTTGTTGACTGCCGCTGGCAAACGTCATGGAGCCGACATCACCAGGTACATCCACCAGCGGCATCCACATCGTGATGGTGTCCCGGGTATCCAGCGGCCAATACGCCTGATCCTGATGCCATGGGGTATGCCCCCCACCGGGTTCCTTGAACAACGCCTGGTCGTGATAGAGCCGCACATCCGAGCACCCAAGCAGCTGCGCCGCGACGGAAGCGAAGCGCTCTGAGAAAACGAACGCCTTGATGAGTTCACTCCGCGTCCAAAGGTTGTGCGCCTGAATAAACGCTTTGCCATAAGTATCGCGCTCTGCGATGGGCCGCATACGCAAGGCGAGCTTGCCGACGGCGGCCTCGATGGCAGGACGATAGAGTCCGATTTCTTCAGCACTGGCCAAGCCGCGCACCGCCACATGACCATCACGCTGAAAGTCGGTAACAGCCAACGCGTCGAGAGCAAACGGATCGTCGATGGCGCTCTTCGGTGGTAACGATGAACCGGGAAGTACATTCATTGCACGATAGGAATCGCGCCAGCCACCGGGCGCGAAGCGCCGTGCACTTCCGGCAGACGCATCGCCAAACTGCCTGCAGAACCCTGAACGCGGGAGACCGCGTCGGCAATATCGAAGAACGCATCGGCTGCAAACAGTTTCGGTCGATCAGGTTGATGAAACTTATCGTCCAATGCAGCCAGGGTATCTCGCCATCCCTCACGTCCATAGGACGGCCACAACACCCCTTCCTGCATGAACGCGATATCAATGAAGTAACGCTTGCGATCACCGCCGCCTGGTTGTGCACGACGTGCATGCAGCAGCGCCGAATGGGCAAACACCACGGTGCCGGGAGGAACGTCGTTGATCACGACCATTCCCGGCAATTCCTGCTCGCGCAGGAAGGACAACGAATCCCGCCGCATGACCGAACGATGGCTCTTCGGCAACAATAACAGATCACCTACCGTACCGTTTAGCCCATCGAGGTAGTGCAGAACGTGTAGCTGCACGTGGCTGCGATTGGTTTGTGGAATCTGTTCGTAGTCGTGATGCCATGGGACGCCGGCGAGCCCCGGATCGTGGCGAGCGGCATGGCAATGGTGAAAGGTGAAAGCAGCTCCGCCCATTAGGTCGTCCGTGATGGCGAGCGTTTCAGGATCAATGATGAGATTGCAGAGTTGATCGTATCGCCACACGTTTCGGCCATCGAAGCGGGGTTCGATCTGAACATAACGATCAACGTCAGCGGCGATGGTCGCCACTCGGTCGGACCACAAAAAACCAGGTTTAATAAGAAAACCGAGCTTATGGAACTGTTCTTTTTCGTCGTCGGTTAATGGCATGAAGCGCCTCCGATCTGCAACATGCGGCGGATCGAACCAGCTGTTAGCGCCGTCGTCCCGGAACTCCACGTGAACCGACCATACCCTGCATGGCTTGAACGCCTCGCATCATCTTCTGGATGCCGCCCTTCTTGGTGAATTTCTTCATCATCTTCTGCATTTCTTTGTGCTGCTTCAACAGCCGGTTGATGTCGGAGATCTCCGTACCGCTACCTTTGGCGATGCGCTGTTTGCGTGAGCCAGAGATGACGTCGGGGAAACGACGTTCGTGAGGGGTCATCGAGTCGATAATGACACCCATTCGTTTGAACTGGCGCTCATCGACCTGATCCTGCACGGCCTTCGGCAACTGACTCATCCCGGGCAGCTTGTCGAGCATGCTGGTGATACCACCCATGTTCGCCATCTGGTTGAGTTGTTCGCGGAAATCTTCAAGGTCAAAACGACCTTTCTCCATCTTGCGGGCAAGCTTTTCCGCTTTGTCTTTGTCGACCTTGCGGGTGGCCTCTTCGATCAGCGAGAGGATGTCGCCCATGCCGAGAATTCGGGATGCGATTCGATCCGGATGGAAAGGTTCGAGGCCATCAACCTTCTCACCCATGCCGATGAACTTGATGGGCTTGCCGGTAATCGATCGAACAGACAGCGCTGCACCACCACGTGCATCACCATCTGCCTTGGCAAGCACCACCCCAGTGAGCGTGAGTGCATCGTTAAAGGCCTTGGCTGTTTTCGCGGCGTCCTGACCCGTATCCGCGCGGCCTGCAGCAGAGCGCGGTCGGCCAGGCGCTGTTCGCGGTGGCGCGCGAAGCCTTCGTCACCTTCCAGCTCGGCGGAACGCCG
>SYFY01000001.1 GCA_005799745.1 Gammaproteobacteria bacterium | reverse complement strand
TGACGCCGCCGCAACCGAAACTAACGAACCGATCGCACGGGTCACGGCGACGCCGGGTATCTTTACAATGAAGATAAAGCGATTGACGTATCTCGCATGCGCCGGGTTGACGGGCGCGGTTCAGAACATCGGAATCGAGGGCGGAGTTGGACAAACACTGGGAGTACTGATGGTTCTGAACGCTTCGATTGCTTTCATGTGGGCGGTGGCGTGCCGTGAACGTGACATCCGCGGCGAAGCGGGCCTGATAACCTATGACATGGCGATCTGCTACATCGTCTCGTTTTGGATCGCGCACAGGAGCCCCGGCTCGGACGAGCTGTCGTCAGTTGAGATGCTCGGAAGCGTCGCGACCGTGGTAAGTGTTGTGATCCATGTGATCTTGGTCTTCTCACCCGGGAATATGCGTGATCCGAAGAATCCGAGGCAGTAGCGATGATGTCATTCAAGTTCTATTGGCTCTCCCTAAGCCTCGGACTACTGCAAGTTCTGGCTTACTCCGCTGTCGCCAGAGGCTATCCGATTGGACGAGACCATGACCACCACCGACCTACCTCCATTGCCAGCAACTTTGCCCAGCGGGCTAACTCCGGATTGGCTAAACACGGCACTTGAAAGCCTAAGGCAGCTTCGCGGCGCTCGAATCAGGGGTGCAACCCGAAGCGGCGTAGGTGATGGTGTCGGCATGATGAGTGAACTCTCGCGCCTGCACCTGACCTGGGACAAGCCCTCACCGGATCTACCCAGCAGCATGATCGCCAAGTACGCCTCGACCAATCCGACCAATCGTGCGGCGGCGAACGGGTTTCACGTCTACGAACGGGAAGTGCGTTTCTTTCAAGAGGTCGATACCCGCACGACGATGCGCACCCCGAAGTGGTACTTCGCGAAGCTTGAACCCGACAACTACCTCATCCTGATGGAGGACCTCGGCGACTACCGCATCGGCAGCCAGGCATTGGGCGCAACGCTCGCCGATACCGAACTCGCCATCGATCAGCTCGCTCGTTTGCATGCGCCGTTCTGGGAAAAAGTCGAAGGGCTCGACTGGGTGCCGCACATCCAAGGAAGCTACCACGCGGACGGCCTCATCATGATGGCCAACAACGGTTGGGATCCCATGGTCCGCGCATTCGGCGAACACGTTCCAGAATCCGTGCGTGCCGGACGCGATGTCGTACTCGCAGCCATACCGGCGATGCAGAAGCAGATGAACACCGGTCCCATCACGCTGGTTCATGGCGACTTTCGCATGGACAACTTGCTCTTCGGTCAGAAGCCAGGTCAAGACCCCATCGTGATTCTGGACTGGCAAGGTCCACTGAAAGCCAAAGGCATCGTCGACGTAGGCGTGCTGCTCGGTCAGAACAGTCTTACTGAGGTGCGCCGCGCCAATGAGCGTGCACTCATTCAACGCTACGTCGATCAACTCAAGGCGCACGGTATGCGTTACGACTACGCTACCGCGTGGGAAGATTATCTCGACGCGCTGCTCTACCAATGGTGTTATTGCGCGACAATCACCGGCTCACTGGATGGCGGCAATCCCAAGTCGGTGGCCTGGATGTCGCAGTGTGCTGCGCGGCAAAGTGCCGCCACCGTTGATCACGATCTCTATTCACGCTTACCACGGTTCAGCTGAGACCTATGAACAATCAACGCCACGTTCGTGAGCTTGTGGCGATCACCGCCGATATCACCCTCGCCCGCCATCTCGCCGAGGCACACGCCGCGTGGTGGTGTTTCGATGACCGCGCAGATGCTTCGAGCATTCCCTTCAGAGCCCTGGTTCGGTGGCGTGACAATGGCGAGGTGCTGTCACCAGGACTTGGAAACTGTCTCGGTGTTTACCGGGTGACGGCACGAGAGATCAAAGCCGGCGCGATGAACTACGTGTCACTGCATCCGATGATCCGCAATCCCGCGTTAACGCATCAACAAGCCGATGAACACTGGCATCTGCGGCATGGACCCCTTGCACTCATTCACCATCCTTTCTTAAGTCAGTACGTGCAGCTCGGCGTGGAGGGAGTGGTTTTTGGGCCGCAATTTGATGGCTTCGCCTTGTGTGGGTTCGCAACCCTCGATGACTTGAAACAGCGGTTCTTTGCTGGACCGGACAGTATCCCGGTCATCAATGAAGACGTGAAGAAGTTCTCGGATACGAAGCGCTCACCGCGTCGTCTGGTTGCCGAAGTCATCGCGCCTTAAAAAAGCTGTTTGGCTTCAAACTTCTTCATCCGTGTGCCGAACAAAGATCTCAAGGTGATGGCCAATAGTCTGTTCGAGCCTTTTGATCTTGTTGATCACGGATCACGGTGAGCACCTGATTCTTGTTTAACAACAACAACCCTTGTGGCGTCATCAGATCGCGTGACAAACACATGCCAGGTTCCAGCGTCGCAGATCTCTGCATGGCTTCTTCGATGGTGGTATCGAGATGCGTCGCGTCTTTGTGTACACGCTTGAACGCATCAACCACCGCGGGATCGTAGTGATGACCAGACCCTTCTAGCATGAACGTCAACGCATCCGCCGACATGTAGTGTTTCGTCACCAAACGCCCGGCGATGAGATCGTGAAAATCCCGTGCGACAGCAAGGATGCGGCTGCCCAGCGGAATCTCTGCGGATCCGATTCGATCAAGGAACCCAAGTCCGTCAAAGCGTTCGTGTTCTGAACGAAGCACCTCTGCAACACGCTGAAGATGCGGAATCCCCATGAGTAGCGCTTCCGCCATGAATGGATGACGATGCACCTTCGTCAGCTCTTCACCACGCAAGCTCGCGCTTGGCTGATGCAACGCGTGGTTGTCGATACCCATGAGGCCAATGCGATGCAGCGCAATCACGTTGGCGAGCAGGTTCACCGTAGTGCGGTGACTTTCGAGCAGGTCTGAATACGCAGACTCCAGCCGCGCATGTTCCGCCTTTAGTTGTTCGGTACGTTCTGCGATCCGTTTTTCAAAGTCGTCATTCAGTGCTTCAAGTGCATGATTCTGCACAACAATTCGCAATTCAAGGTGATGCCGTTCCTGCTCACGCAGATGGCGCTCGAGGACTTCACCGACCACCGAGCGCAAACGCCCGTCGTCCCACGGTCGTGTGATAAACGCGCTGACACCCGCTTCATTCACAGCGCGCATGGCGATCTCGGCATCTTCGAAACCGGTGAGCAGGATGCGTGATGCATCGGGCTGTTTCTCACCAGCAGCCTTGAGGAGGGTTCCGGTTTCCTGCCTGCTGTATCGGCTGAAGAACCGCAGAGTTGAGGAGGAGCCTGTTACCGCAACAAGAAATTGACGCGGTTACCGCCGCGCGAGCCGCAACGCGTTGAAGACTACGGACACCGAACTCAGGCTCATCGCTGCCGCAGCCAGCATTGGCGACAACAACCAGCCGGTGAAGGGGAAGAACGCTCCGGCAGCGAGCGGTACACCCAACGCGTTGTAACCGAACGCAAAGGCGAGGTTCTGGTGCATGTTGCGCACAGTTTCGCGGGAGATCGTGATCGCTTCGGCGATGCCGCGCAGATCACCACGAACGAGCGTGACTGACGCAGCTTGCATGGCGACATCAGTGCCGGTGCCCATGGCGATGCCGACGTCTGCGGCGGCGAGTGCGGGTGAATCGTTGATCCCATCACCCGCCATGGCAACCACACGACCTGCGCGCTTGAGTTCCTCAATCAAAGCGAGTTTGTCCTCGGGTCGTGCATCACCTCGCCACGTCTCCATCCCAAGTTGATTCGCGACATGACGCGCGGCCGGTCCGCTGTCACCTGTGGCCATGATCACGTTGATGCCTGCCTCACGCAGTTCTTCGAGTGCACTTCGTGTTGTTGCCTTGATGGGGTCGCCGAATGCCAAAGCACCAACGGCGATGCCTTTCACAGCCAGACAAGAAACACTCGCGCCTTGTGATTGGTGTTGATCAATGAAGCTACTGAAGAACGTGGTGTCGACACCCGATTCGTCCAGCAATGCCTTCGTCCCCAATAGCACTTCGGTGCCTTCTATAACGCCTCGAACACCTCTTCCCGCGAGTGCCTGAAAATCAACTACGGCTTGCAGGGGTGATCCGGTGACGAGTGCTGCGGCGATCATCGCTTTCGCGAGTGGATGTTCACTCCCTTGATTGATCGAGGCTGCGAGCGCCAGAACGTGATCGTTATCCATCGTGGGATCGTTCCGGATCGCGATAATCGCGGGGCGCCCTTCTGTCAGAGTGCCCGTCTTGTCGATCACCAGTGTGTCGATGTCGCGCAGACGTTCAATGGCCGCTGCTTCTCGAAACAGGATACCGGAGCGTGCCGCACGACCACTCGCCACCATGATCGACATCGGTGTGGCGAGGCCGAGCGCACACGGACACGCGATGATCAGTACAGCGACCGCGCTGATCACGCCAAACGTCCAGTTGGCAGCGAAGAAGCCCCAACCGAGCAACGCCACCAGCGCGATCAGCACTACGATCACGACAAATACACCCGCGACTTCATCTGCCAACCGCTGCATGGGCGCACGAGAGGACTGCGCCTTCGCAACGAGCGCAACGATTTGAGACAGGACCGTGGACGCGCCAATCGATCGCGCCTCCATGATCAGCGACCCGTCGGTGTTAAGCGTGCCACCGATCAACACATCACCCACTCGACGATTCACGGGCAACGGTTCACCGGTAAGCATGGACTCATCCACGGCGCTTTGGCCTTCGACCACGCGCCCGTCCACAGGAATTTGTTCGCCAGGCCGGATACGAAGTGAATCTCCGGGTTTCACCCGATCAATCTCAACATCCTCTTCGCGACCGTCTTTCAAAAGGCGACGAGCACGTGCCGGAGAGAGTTTTAACAAGGCGCGCAACGCATCCCCGGTTCGTGCCCGGGCTTTGAGCTCGAGGATTTGGCCCAGCAGCGTGAGCGAGATGATGACGGCTGCAGCCTCGAAGTAGACACCACCTTGCAGCGCCTCAGGAAAGAGCGAAGGCGCAAGCAGTGCGAACATTGAATAGATCCACGCGGCGCCTGTGCCGGTACCGATCAGCGTCCACATGTTGGGTGCGCGACGGACGATCGACTGCCACCAACGTTCGAAAAACGGCCATCCGACCCATAGCACCACTGGCGTTGCGAACAACGCTTCAAGCCAGAGGCGAGGCATGCCTGCTACGGCCGCGTGTTCGTGAGCGAACATCGCCAGCACAAAAACACCGATGGTGAACGGCAACGACCAGAAGAAGCGCCTGCGAAAATCCGTCAGCTCCGGGTTTTCTCCCGCATCCAGGGTCGGCATGAGAGGTTCGAGGGCCATGCCACAGTCAGGACACATACCAAATCCGATCTGCCGCACCTCGAGGTGCATCGGGCAACCGTATTCCGCACCCGGGATGATCTCGGGCTCCGGTGCCGTGCCCTGAAGATATACCTCAGGCGCGTCGATAAACTTCACGCGGCACTTCGGGTTGCAGAAGAGATACAGAACGCCATCGTGGGTATGACGATGCGGTGACTCCGGTTTCACCGTCATGCCACACACCGGATCGATAAAGGGGTTCTGTGGTTCGGCTATTTGACTCGGCGGCGCTGCACCGGGATTGCGGGGATCAAAGATCTGAACACCACCGCTCAACATGCAACCGCATCGGCAAGCACTCGCAACCGCGCAAGCTGCGCTTCAAATCGCACGGCATCCACGCCGTGCACTGTCGCATGTCCAACTTTGCGCCCGGCGCGAGGTGTCTTACCGTAGTCGTGCAGGTGCACATCGGTCAATTCAAGCACTTCTGAAGGTATGGGTGCGGCGCCGATGAAATTGACCATGGCGGCATGTCCGACCGATGCGGTCGAACCCAGCGGTAAACCCGCGACTGCCCGGACGTGATTTTCGAACTGTGAAGTCTCCGCGCCTTCAATGGTCCAGTGTCCGGAGTTGTGGACACGTGGTGCCATTTCATTGGCCAGCAGCCGATCACCGACGCAGAACAGTTCGAGCGCCATCACGCCGACGTACTGCAATCGCTCCAGAATCCGTTTGACATACCCTTGCGCTTGCCGCGTAAACGGGTCGTCAGGTTGGCTACGCGCGAGGCGCAATATGCCACCCTGATGGCTATTCTCGGAAATCAGCCAGTAACAAATCTCTCCTCCAATGCTTCGCGCGGCGACGATGGAGATCTCGCGGTCGAACGGAACAAATCCTTCCAATATCAGCGGTACTGAACCGAGCGTCTTCCACGCGGTATCGAGGTTTGCGTGGGCACGGAGTACAAACTGACCTTTGCCGTCATAGCCGAGGGTTCGTGTCTTGAGCACTGCGGGTAGCCCGGTCTTCGCAACGGCGGCCTCCAGGTCAGCCCGGGAATCCACGGTGAAATACGGCGGCAGCTCAATTCCAAGCTCACGAAAGAGGTTCTTCTCGGTCAGCCGATCCCGGGAAATCGCGAGTGCTTCCGGCGCCGGATGCACCGGCACTTTCGCGGCGAGGTGGGCCATTGCGCTGGCTGGAATGTTCTCGAACTCGTAGGTGATCACATCACACCGCTCTGCGAGCTCATTGAGTGCAACCAAATCGTCGTACGCCTGACAGATGTGTTCACTCGCGACGGCAGCACCTGCATCCGGTGCGGGGTCGAGAATGACGAAACGTAACCCCAGTGGAATACCCGCCAGCGCGAGCATGCGTGCGAGCTGTCCGCCCCCGACGATACCGATGGTCGTCGTCACGGCTTCTCTCGAGGATCGGGATTCGCGAGGACGTTTTCAGTTTGCTTAGCTCGCCATGCGGCGACGGCTTTGAGGAACTTGGGTTTGCTGGTGCCGAGAATGCTGGTGGCAAGTAGTGCCGCGTTAATGGCGCCGGCCCGACCTATGGCGAGAGTACCGACGGGAATGCCGCCCGGCATCTGCACGATGGAGAGCAACGAATCGACCCCATTCAAGGTCTTCGACTGGATGGGTACACCCAGCACGGGTAAAGAAGTCTTCGACGCCGTCATGCCCGGCAAATGCGCAGCACCACCCGCAGCAGCGATGATGACCTTGATGCCACGCGATTCTGCACTCGAAGCGTATTCAAACATCAGATCCGGCGTGCGATGGGCAGACACCACACGCACTTCATGAGGGACACCCAGCTCCTCCAGCATCTGCGCGGTGTGCTGCATCGTCTCCCAGTCCGAGGACGAGCCCATGATGACGCCAACCAGGGGTTGCATGTTGTGTGATCACTCCAAGTGAGCCGGAAGAAGTGGACCGAATACCTGACCGCCACACTGTGTCGATCAAGGTCGGCATTTTGCGTCCACTCGAGTCGATCAACCAATGGTTTATCCGCCTTGCAGTCGATGCGTAACGATCTCACGACGCTTGACGCCCTCAAATTGCATCAACTAGGATTTATATATCAAATCAGTTCGATACATCTCAATGCCGATCCGAAAAACTCAAGCCCACTCCCGAGCCACCGAGTTCCTACAACTCGTGGGCCATCCCCTGCGCTGGCGGCTCATGGAAGAACTTGCCCACAGCGATCGCATGGTGAATGAACTCACGACTCGCATCGGAGAGCCGCAGAATCTGGTCTCGTATCACCTCGGCAAGTTGAGAGACGCCAACGTGGTCTCCATGCGCCGCAGCTCCGCGGATCGGCGCGACGCCTATTACACCGCCAACCTTACGCAACTCGGGGATGAACTCAGTGCACTCGGCTCGGCACTACACCCTGGGTTGGCTTTGCAACTCACGCCGCTTTCAACCCGGCCCGACGGGCGATCAGGCACCCGATCGGCAGCGCACACTCGGGTTCTGTTTCTCTGCACCGGCAACAGCGCGCGCTCCCAAATGGCACAGGCGCTGATCAAGATTCGTTTTCAGGGAAAGGTGGAGGTGTTTAGCGCGGGCTCAGAACCCAAGGCCATACATCCCCTCGCGATCAGGGCGATGCAGGAAGAACACGGGATCGATCTTTCGAGACAATCATCGCGACATCTCAAGGTATACGCAGACCAGCACTTCGACTGGGTCATCACCTTGTGCGACAAGGTACGCGAGGTGTGTCCCGAGTTTCCAGGCCACCCCCACACCATTCACTGGAGCCTGCCGAACCCCGCAACACCGGATTCGAAGGGCTCCATAGGCTACGAAGCCTTTCGCGCCACCGCACGTGAACTCGAGGTTCGTATCGGCTTTCTGCTTGCAGCCCTGGCCAATCCACGACCTAACCTGAAGGAGTAACACAATGTCTGATGACGCCGACTACGTTTCCGTTCGCTACATCGTGAACGACGTCGCCGCCTCAGTGGCGTTTTACACCGCACATCTTGGCTTCAGCACACTCACCAGCTTTCCACCCGCCTTCGCTGATGTTGCCCGTGGCCATTTGCGTTTGTTGCTGAGTGGTCCAGCGAGCTCTGCAGGCCGTGCCATGGCAGATGGTGTTCGACCCGCTCCGGATGGATGGAATTGTATCCATCTCATAGTGGATGACATCGACGCTGAAGTAGCGAGGCTCAAGTCAGCAAGCGTTCGCTTTCGAAACGACGTGCTTGCAGGTCCTGGAGGTCGACAGGTGTTGTTGTTGGACCCTTCAGACAATGTGATCGAACTCTTCGAACCCGCCGCCAACTGGCCCCAGAAACAAGCCGGTGAATACAAATGACGCAAGCCGCAAATTCTGCCGACGGTCGATCGCTGTTGTTGTGTGGTGTTGTGGCAGGTCCAATTTATGTCGCGGTCACTTTGATTCAAGCCTTCACACGGGAAGGCTTCGACATCACACAACACCGGTTCACGCAGCTCACCGCTGGTGAGTTTGGTTGGGTGCACCAAACGAACATGATTCTCGTGGGGCTCTTTACGTTGTTCGGCGCTGTGGGAATGCGGCGGGTCCTCGCCCCTGGGCGGAGCATGTTTGGCGGGCCGATTTGGGTTGCTCTGCTCGGCATTGCCTATGCATTCGGAGGATTGCTCACCGCAAACCCGGTCGTGGATATGCCGCCGGGAACGACTGTAGAGATGGTTCAGTCCACCTTTGAAGGTCAGATACAGAACGCATCTCGCGGTATCAGCACTCTCTTTCTGATCATCGCGAGCCTTGCGCGCTCCTTCGGTTTTTTTCAAACAGGAGAACGGCGTTGGGCATTGATCACAGCGACCTTGATTCCGATCTCGTTCGCCGCGCTTACTGTTCTTGGTTATCTGCTCGGTGGAAATCCTGTGGCCCTAGCGTTTCTTGCAACACCCTGGATCTGGTTGACCACAGTCACGTCGCGCCTCTTTGTCACGCAGACTCGAACGTCGTGAAGGACTCACACAGCACCGCGCAAGAACCAACACTCGTCCCATTCACTGAAGCCCTGCGATTCTGGCTGAAACTTGGCTTCATCAGCTTCGGTGGTCCTGCAGGACAGATTGCGATCATGCACCAAGAGCTTGTAGAGCGACGTCGCTGGATATCAGAAGGTCGCTTCCTGCAGGCGCTCAACTACTGCATGGTGGTGCCGGGACCTGAGGCTCAGCAGCTCGCCACCTATCTGGGTTGGCTAATGCACCGCTCGTTAGGCGGGCTGGTCGCGGGCATCCTGTTTGTCTTGCCGTCGTTTGTGCTCTTGATTGCACTCGGTTGGGTCTACCTAACATACGGTGATCAACCGTTGGTCGCTGCGATCTTCTCCGGCATCAAACCAGCAGTGACGGTCATCGTGCTGCATGCCGCGTGGCGGATTGGACAACGCACCTTACGTGGACCTTTGCCGTGGATGATCGCCTCTGGCGCCTTCGTTGCACTCAGTCTCTTTGACGTCCCCTTCCCGGCCATCATCCTGGGTGCTGCGCTGATCGGTTGGCTGATGCACCGATCAGGATCCACCGCCTTTGCCAACAAACCATCACACGCAAACGCAGGTGCTTCGGAAGATGACGCGATCATCAACGATCACATGCCGATTCCGGAACACGCACGCTATTCCCTTTCGCGCCTCATCCGGGTCGTCATCGTCGGCGTCTTGCTGTGGACCATCTCCATCGCCGCCCTCATCATCGCTGTCGGCGCGAGCCATTCTCTTACCGACATGGGGCTCTTCTTCACTAAAGCGGCATTGCTGACGTTTGGTGGTGCCTACGCAGTTCTTCCGTATGTCTTTGACGGCGCAGTCACGCAATATGGATGGTTGACCGCTTCTCAGATGATCGATGGGCTGGCACTGGGTGAATCGACACCAGGCCCCCTCATCATGGTCGTTACGTTTGTGGGTTTCGTCAGCGGATATGGAGGTGACTTCCTGGCGGGTGTATCGCCACTGGTGAACGGCGTAGTCGCTGCAACGGTGGTCACCTGGTTCACCTTCCTGCCGTCATTTGTCTTCATTCTCGCCGGCGGACCGTTGATCGAATCCGGTCGTCATGTGGATGGGCTACATGCACCACTTTCCGCAATCACGGCGGCGGTGGTGGGTGTGATCGTGAATCTGGCCGTGTGGTTTGGCGCCCACGTGTTTTTCCCGACTGGTGAGTTGCTGTGGCCGGCGGCGATATCACTCATCATCGCAGCGATCAGTATGATGATACTATTTCAGTTCAAGCGCAGCGTGCTGGAAGTGATCGGCGTCGCGGCGCTGATCGGCATGGTGTGGTCCTTGTTCTGAAACGCGATCAGAAGAGTCCGCGGCGTCTAAACAACAGGTAAGGAATGACGGCCGACATGACCATGAGACCTACTGCCATCGGATAACAGTATGGCCAGTCGAGTTCAGGCATGTGATGGAAGTTCGTGCCATAAACCGACGCGATAAGCGTCGGCGGCAGAAACACCACGGCAGCGACTGAGAAGAATTTAATGATGTCGTTCTGCTGGATGTTGATCAGACCGAGTGTTGCATCCAGGAGGAAGGTGATCTTCTGGGTGAGGGAATCGGCGTGATCCGCAAGAGATCGCAAGTCGCGCGAAATCGTCTTGATTCGAATCTTCGTTTCTTTTTCGTTGCGTACCGGCTGCATGGCCTGTGTAAGAAACCCGATCACACGTTCTAGCGAGGCGAGGCACTCTCGGAGATTTGACGTCAGGTCTCCCTGGCGCCCCAACTCCTGAATGATGGTCTGCAGACTTTTACTGCGCCATCGCCGGTTGCCTTTCACCAGAAAAATTGCCCGTGATATGCCTGCGGTATCGCGCGCGCTGCGTTCGAGCACATCGGCCATTCGATCAACTTGCGCTTCGAGCAAGGCAAGCAATACAGCTTCACCATCGTGGCAACCCATGGACACTTTGGAGGCCCGCGCAGGCAAGGTTTTGAATGCGCGGGGTTCATGATAACGAACGGTCAGCAACCGATGGTGCACCAGAACAAACGTCACAGGCGCGAGAATGGGCTCATCGCTATCCATGTTCGAGGGCAACGTTGCCGTCATGAACACCGCGCCGTCTTCGACATAGAGTCGCGATGAGATTTCGATCTCATCCATCTCTTCACGCGTGGGGATCTCAATGCCGAGCGTCTGTTCGAGAATGGTTTCTTCTTCGCGATTCGGTTAAAACAAGTCGATCCACACCACACCTTCGAGGTTGTTGGTATCGGCCCGGGTACAGAGCAAACGGTCTTGTTCATTGAGGTAGGCGTTAATCATGGGTGGCAGGCTCCGCTGACACGCCACTCTGACACCGATGGAGGAAAACAGGCAAGACCAGACCTTCGCTGAAACGGGGCAAACGTTCCAGCGAAGATCAGTCGCCGCTCATCAGTTCAATCGGGCACGAACGCCAAACTGCACACCCACGCCGGGCAGGGGAACGTAGGCCGCACGGAACGATGTACTCCGCCTTGCTTCCTCATCGAGGAGATTCGTTGCCTTGAGAAACACATCCAGTCCAAACGGTCCGGTGTCCTGGACACGCAGCGTGAGGTGCGCGTTCACCATCGTGAAACTGTCGGTTCGAAACGAAACGATGTCATCCTGCTCTGCATGCCAGATCGCATCGATGCCTGCTGACCACCATCCAGGCGAATAGTCCAGGGATACGCCAAGGCGCATGGGCTGAATTCGCGGAAGGTCATCGTCACTCGTCTTGCCACGCACGTAGTCGGCGAACGCGCGCATATCCCAGCCACTGCCTAACGCTGCGGTCACTTCCGCTTCAACACCATAGAGCTTTGCGTCTTCTTGAAGATACGGCGTCAGCGGGAGTTCATCGACTTCGATCTTCGTTTCCAGCCGAAAGATGTAGTCGGAAATGTCGTTGTAGAACCCGCTCAATTGCCAGCTCAGCGTCTCATCGTGATAGTGCACCCCGACGTCAAGATTGATCGCAATCTCTTTTTTCACCTCAGGATCATCGACCGCGAGCAAACCGATCTCAAAGAGACCCGTCGCCAGGTGTGCCCCATTGGCATAGAGCTCCTCGATGTTCGGATTGCGCTCAGTCCGCGACAGGTTCGCACTCACATGAAACGTCTCGGAGAAATCCCAGATCGCGCCTGCTGCCGCCGAAAACGCTATTTCCTCAAACTCAGGCAAATCAAAAAGTGGCTCGTGATTCGTGCGCTCAACCCGTCCCCCGAATTCGAGATGCCCGTTGCCGAAGTCATACTCCTCCAGCAGAAACACGCCCCACGAACCAGACTCGGTTGGCACGATAAAGGCCTCTTCACCCACCGCGAGGAAGTCGCGGTCGGTGACCTGTACACCGACAGCACCACGCCAACCGGCAACCTCGCCGTGAATCGCTTCAAGCCGACCTTCCCATGCATCGTTCTGAAAAAGGGTGGCCACTTCACCTGTGGGTTCCACTTCCACATGTTCGTAGTCGTTGTGCCCGAACTTGAAGCGCAGGGATTCGATGAAGCCTTCGGGAGACCAGGCCCCATGAACATCGATGCGGGTTTGTTCGAGTTCAATAAAGGGTCCGGGGGCGATCAGCGCCGCTTCATCCTCATGTTCCTCTTCGTGTTCTTCTTCGTGTTCCCCTTCGGCCTCTTCCACTTCTTCGTGTTCATGGTGTTCATGACCCGGTCCAGGAATGCCGTAACTGGTTTCGTAGCGCGACACGGAAGCGCCGATGAATCCGCGGTCGCCGACCACAGAGAGCCCGCCGGCGTAACCATTGGCGTCGCCTTCGCTGTTCAGCACCCGACCACGTTCTTCTTCCTCGTCACGCTCCGCCGGATCGTCGGTCGCAAAGCCGGGAATCTCGATGTCTTCGCTCTGCCGGTCAAAAATATCCAGGTGCCAGTTGAGCACACCTGCCCCACCGTCCATTCGCGCTGCAACGGTACGCTCTTCCGTTGCTGAATCACCACGCAACTCGATCGCGCCGGTGAGTGGTTTATCCAGTTGTTTCTCGGGGATGCGCCCATCGATGACGTTGACCACGCCACCCGCGCCACTGCTGCCATAGAGCAGCGTGCCTGCGCCACGAAGCACTTCGATCCGCTCAGCAAACAACGGTTCAACGGGCACCGCGTGATCCGGGCTGAGGTCAGCAACGTCAAGGGTACTCGTGCCACCATCCAGCACGGACACACGCGACTCTGCCTGACCCCGTATCACCGGTCGGCCGGATACCGGCCCAAAGTAGGTGGCGCTCATGCCCAGTTGATTGGCGAGAGTTTCGCCGATGGAGTTGGCAGCCTCGGTCAGCAGCGCCTCCTGATCCAGCACCAGCACAGGCTGAGTGAGTTCATCCGCGGAGCGGTTGAATGGGACCGCTGTGACAACAATCTCTTCCAGTTGCTCTTTGGCATGACTCACAAACGGCAGGCATAACAAGGTGCCGGACGTAACGCCGAGAATCGGCAGCAACTTCTTTTTCATGAACTTCTTTTTCATGGTCAATTCCAGTTTTCCTGAAGAACAAAACGGTTCGCCAACGAAGACTGGCGAACGGACACCGGTAGGGTGTCGTCGGAACGGTCAGGAAAGCTGGAGCGGGGGCGCGCGCGAGGGGGGTAACCGATGGAAAGACCGTGCGGCGACACCGGCGGATAAGTGGAGCGCTTCATCGGAAGCGCGCGGATTGAATGCCGGCACGCCTGAGATGGCATCGGGCGGTGCATCTTCACGGTCAGCAAGAACACACGCCTGGCAGTACTGGCCCGATTCGTGCCCGTCCACAAGCGCCTTGTGCGCGCCGGACCAGAGCTGCGTAACCAACAGCAACGCCGCAAGCGCCCACGGCAAGAGTCGCAGGCGTTCGATGTTCGTGAAGCTGTTCAACAACGGGGTTCGCATACGATACAGTTAACCCCGGAGTCCGGCTGTTGTAAACCTCACGTTCGGCTTACTCCGGGAGTGGCAGGTAGTACTTGTTGCCTGCCGCTGCCCAATCACCCGCCATCTTGAAGAAATCCGGACCCATCGGATCCTTGTTCCGCATCGGCATGGAGCCGCGACGGATGTTGAAATCTTCAGGCGCGAGTTCGCCGGCACGCACGAAGTGGGGCTCCGCAGCGTCGAGTTGACCTTCTGCGGCCAACCATCGACCCAGCGCGAATTCCGCGCGGGCTTCCTCGTGTTCAGCTGTTGGCAACGACTGCATCGATCTCGCCTTGTCTTCTGGAAACGCGGACTTCTCGCCTTTCACCCAAGCCCTGAGCGCGGCTTTGTGAACGTCCGCATCGATCCCCGTGACTTCCTGGAATTTGTTGTTCCCGAAGGCAACATCGTTTGGCCGAACCACACGGCCTTGTTCGTCGATCCATAAAATCGTCGGCACATTGACCATGTTGTAGAGGTCAGAGAGCAGAAAGCGTGTATCGATCAAACTCGGATGTGTCGACTTCGCCACTTCAATCCAGGGGCGAGCGGACTCCGGGTCCTTGTCGAGGGCCACACTGATCGCGGTGAAACCGTGACCGTTCAGTTCTTCGTAAAGTTCCTGCCACCCGGACAGGTCTTCACGGCAGCCTCACCAACTTGAATACGCGGCGAGCAGTACCTTCTGGCCACGATAGTCGGACAGGCGATGCATGTGGCCAGAGAGATCTGGCAACTCAAAATCGGGCGCTTCGAGGGATTGAAGCTGCGCGGCGCGATCACTGGCGGCATCACCCAATAAGATGGCTTTGACCCTGGCGTCTTCGATGAGTGGTCGACCAAGACGTGCGGCGAAGCGACGAACATCGACAGTGCCATCTGCGGCCACCGCGTCACCCGCAGGGACACAACGATCACCGAGACAAAAACCTTCGGGCTTGGTCGCCCAACCGGTCAGCTTCTCGAGGTCAGCGGCACGAATCCCGATACGTGCAGCATCAACCTGAAGTGCAACCAGTGCGGCGGATTCGCTCGTCACCAGCGTCCACATCTCCGACATTTCGAACTCCGTTGGAAACTGGCCCGGATGGTGGGCTGGCAAAGGAGGGCGGTCAAGCCGATGGGTTGAGCGGCGGATATTTGCGCGCGTTCTTTTCGATCTTGGCATTGACCGCGGATTCGATGTCGATGCCTGTAACATCAGCGAGCCTCAACAGGTAGATCTGTACATCTGCGATTTCGTCAGCAAGGGACTGACGCTGGGTGGCATCAAGCGCCTTGGATTGAGATTCGGTTAACCACTGAAAGATCTCAACGAGCTCCGCTGCTTCAACGCTGAGAGCCATGGCAAGGTTCTTGGGTGAATGGAATTGATTCCAGTCGCGTTCATGCGCAAAGGTTTGCAGGCGCTGCTGGATGACTGACAAGTCCATGCACGTCTCAGCTTGGGGGAGGAAACGCGATAATGAGCTCAGCGGCAGTAGCCGGAACGATCACGCCGGCTGTTTGCAGGAAAGCTTCCACAGCCGCAAAGAACGACTCTGGGCACTCTTCTTGCGGCACGTGACCACATGACTCGAGCTCTACGTAGGTACTACCGGGAATCCCATCCGCGACTGCTTTGCTGCGCGCCACGGGCACGATGCGATCATCGTCACCCGTGATCACAAGAACGGGCACGTTGGCGAGTTCTCCGAGTCGGGATTCGATCGGTCCTTTGTGGCCAGGCTCATCGCGTGATGCGCGCGTGAATTCCCACAACGCCTTGTTCCAATCCTGGGCCTTTAGGGGTTGGCGATAACCTTCGATCACTTCCGGCGTCATGAGGGACGGATCATGCCAGGCCATGCGAATCGTATCGTTGCCACTCGTTGCAATGCGACGCACGAACCAGGGGCCAAGGCGATCCATCTGCGGTGTTTGCAGCAACGGCTTGAACCAACTCAGGATGCTGCCACCGCCCCCACCCATGCCGACCGCCGGGCTCACCAAAACAAGTGCACGCACACGTTCAGGGCTCGCGAGAGCAAGACTCAACGCTGTGCGGCCGCCGGCACTGTTGCCGACAAGGACGGCGGCGTCCATACCGAGTGCCGTCATCAGATCAAAACCTTGTCGAACCTGTGCGGTAACAGCGTAGGGATTGTGGTCTCGCCACTCCGTTGGCCGTTCGGTGAGACCAAACGCTGTGCGGTCATAGCTCACAGTTCTGCCGTGCGCAGAAAAATCGTCCATCACCTCGCGCCACGTGAACGTGCTTGCGCCGAAACCATGGAGCAGAACGAAATTCGGAGCGGCTGTGCCCGCTTCTTTGTAGTGAACTTCGAGTCCATCGACCTTGATGAAACGGCTTTCGGCATCCGCGAGTTCCTTCGGCGGCACCACGCCTTCGAGTGGATCAATGGGCACAAGATAAGGCCCGACCAGCAGCACCAGAGAGACGATAATGAAGAGCCAGCCGAAAAAACGTTTCATAGATCAAACATGTTCTTGTGTTGAGGTCATTGTTACAGAGGATGCAAGGTCAGGTCATCAACCGAACGCATCATGCTCTCCGCGGATCCCACAATCGTTGTTTTGTGTTCTTCTCGTAGCCTTTTCCGTTGGGATAGGAAATGAGCTCCATCTGCAGCCCCCACGGCGTCAGGAAGTAACAGGATCGCAACCCCGCCTCTGGGCCTGACTCAATCGTCGGTCCACCGCCCCCCGGCATCAGGCGGACATTGTGTGCGCGCAGATGCGCCATCGCTGCATCAAAATCGTCCACATAAATCGAGAGATGATGCCCACCCCAGTCACTGTTCTTCGGCATCTCCTTGCGTTGATCTGGGGACGCGTATTCAAAGAGCTCGAGGTTCGGACCACCTGCACAGCGATAATGTTTGACGCGACGAATCTCAGCACGTGGATGCACGTTGAGCATGTCTTTCATCATGTCGGTGTCGGCCGAGCTGAAGGGGCCGTGTTCGTAGAAAGCCTCGAAGCCGATCACCTCTTCAAAGAACCGTGCAGCCTCATCGAAGTCGGGCGCAGTGATGCCGATGTGGTCAAGGGCACGAAGGCCAGGCAGACCTTTTTTCATGGTGCGTTAATTTCCTTGTTATTCGAGAGGAGCGACGTGACTCGGTTTTTCACCCATGGCACAACGTCCGCTTCAAACCATGGATTGTTCTTAAGCCAACGATTATTGCGTGGGCTCGGATGGGGCATGGGGATCAACGTCGGCGCGGTCAAAGGCCGGTTCCGCACGACATCGGTAACGAGCCTTCACGATCCGGCAGATGCCACGCCGTTGCATATTGTCCAAGTACCAGGGTGAGTTCGATCTGTTTGAGCTGCGCCATCAACCGCGCTTGCCATGTTTCTGCACATCGCGGTGGTGGTGGAAGATCTCCGCCGCTTCCTCGTCCTGGATAACAGAACGCCATAGGCAGAAGTGCAATCTTCGATGCATCGTAGAAAGTCTCACGATTCATACCCACCCACGCACGCAACCGATCGCCACTCGGATCGTTAAACGGAATTCCGGTCGCATGGACCTTCGTACCCGGCGCTTGACCCACGATGAGAATGCGCGCGGACCTTGCCATCTGCAGCACGGGTCTTGGACCGAGTGGCAATTCATGGGCACACAACGTGCACGCACGAACCTGAGCGAGCAAAGAGATCAGCGATTCAGAAGGCATTTTCGGTCGGCAGTCCGAGGAGATGTCGGCCTACCTGCTCAGTGACGCGATCACGATGCGCATTGATGTGCAAAGGCATCGCTTGAAAATCCCGATAGCGTCGCTCGAAATCGGTCCCCTCACGTAATCCGTTACCACCGAGCACGCGAAGGATGAGCCGCATAGCCTCATCACACAATGAGATGGCTTGCATGCTGGCGGCGAGCTGGCGGAGATAATCCGGCTCCGTCGGCGTTGTGCCGCTTTCGATACGTTGGTCTGTTTCGGCCATCGCTGCGTAAACCGTATCGCGCGCCGCATTGATGGCAGCCTTCGCGGAACCGAGATTTACGTGAATGGTCGGGCGTTCAACCATTTTCGTGCCCATGATGGCGATGCGGCTCTTGATGCTCTCGGCGCAATCTCTCAACGATGCATCCGCAACGCCGACCGCCATCGCCCCGAGCCAGAGATCGGACAGCGCCACCCAATCTTCACGATAACGGCTGTGGATCATCGGATAACTCGGCTCACGAAAGAGCTCGCGATAACGAAACGGGAACGGCACTCGAAGTTCAGCGGGTTGCCGCACGCCTTCGTAGTGCACGTGATCGGTGGATGAGGCTCGCAGGCTCATGGCGTTCCAGGTGGGATCGATGCGTACTCCGTGGGCGCGCAGATCAACCATCGTGAATTCAGGTTTGCGATTGGTCTCGGGGCTCTCCGGCACAAAGCTGACACCTGCCCATTCCGAGTAGCGTGAGCCTGATCCGAAAGCAGCGACGCCGTGCAGCGTGAATCCCGCATCATCGACTTTCGCTTTGACGCCGGTTCCGGCACCTGCGGGAAAACACACCCACTCGTGGCGTTCGACAATGCCTCGAAGGAAATCGTGATGGGCAGGTCCAAGCAGCCCACAGAAGAGATGGTACGTGCAGAGGTGGTTCCAGAGGCACCAGGCCGTCGAAGCACAAGCGGTTGCCGTGGCTTCGAGCTCTCCTCCGATGGTCACGATGCGTTCGCCGAGGCCACCGATTTCAGCAGATGCGGTTAGCCGCATCAGATCGGTTTTCTTGATTCCCGCGATGACCTCGGCAGACACACTGCGTGTTCGGTCTGCTTCGGCGGCTTGTGCACTGATCATCGACAACAACGGCGCTACCCGAGTCATCCGCTCACCCCTCTCTATCCCCGACCCAGAGGGTACCGAAGAACAGAGGGCTTGGCATTGCTGAGACGCCTCTATACTTTGCGTTCATGAGTGAAGATACCAAGACACCCGATTTTGAATCCACCCTCGCCGAGCTCGAAGCGCTCGTGCAGCGTCTCGAAAAAGGCGATCTTTCCCTCGACGAATCGCTGAAAGCCTACGAGCGTGCCGTTGTGCTGAGCCGTGCCTGTCAGGTTTCGCTGCAGGAAGCTGAGCTGCGTGTGAAAAAGTTGACGCAGGATGGCGTGCTCGAGGACCTCGAGTCCGAAGATCCGGATGACGAGTGAATTTGGCCCGCTGAAGGCGTCGATCGAGCAAGCACTGGCTGAGCGGGTCAACCAATCCTCGACCATCGCACCTTCACTGCTCGATGCGATGCGCTACGCGCTGCTGGGAGGGGGGAAGCGACTACGACCGCTCTTCACTTTGGTGACTGCTGAAAGCCTCGGCGTGGACGTGCGCCTGGCCATGCCCGCTGCATGCGCCATCGAAATGGTGCACAGCTACTCATTGGTTCATGACGACCTGCCTGCCATGGACAACGACGATCTCCGCCATGGCAAACCCTCGACCCATAAAGCGTTTGGTGAGTGGACCGCGATTCTCGCGGGGGATGCGTTGCTGACGCTGGCGTTTGAAACGTTGTGTGACCTGGAGGGCGTCACACCCGATGTTCAAATCGCCTGCGTGAAGTTGTTGGCGAGTGGATCCGGGTGGCAAGGTATGGTTGGCGGACAGACCTATGACATGCATCTCGCCAGTGCGGGTGAAACTATTGCGTCCATTGATGAACTCAAAGCACTCCATGCGGCTAAGACCGGGGTATTGATTCGAACGAGCGTGGAACTCGGCGCGCGTGTCGCTGGAGCTTCCGCCGAAGAATCGAAGGAACTCGGCCAGTTCGCGGACGGCATTGGCCTCGGATTTCAGATCATGGACGATGTGCTCGACGTCACCGCATCAACGGAAATACTGGGAAAACCCGCAGGATCTGACGTTCGGGAAAACAAGCAGACGTTCGTGACGTTTCTAGGTGTTGAAGGTGCGAAGCGGGAGGCCCTTAGGGTATTAGGTGCGGCTGAATCGAATCTCGACCGGGTTCTTCGGAATTCCTCGCGCCTTAAGGCGCTTGGCAGGACGGCAGTGATCAGGGAGTTCTGAGCGAGGCTGATCTCAACGACGTTGCGAAATCGTCAGGACACCACCTTCATTCTTCATCGATACCTGACTGAGGAAGCTCATACCCAGAAGGATTTCCACCGGATAGTTGCCTTCGATCACTGTCGCCGCGACGTTGTGGGCTTTCACGCCACCGACGGAAACTTCGGTCAGAGTGACGTTTTTTGCATCCACTTCACCTTGCGTCGTAACGACCTTCCCGGTCTCGCCGATCTGATATTGGATGCCGAGCGCGCTGGCTGCCTTACTGCTCATGGCGACGACATTCGCACCCGTGTCGACGAGGAAGTTCGCCGGACTACCGTTAACCGATCCGTTGACACGGAACGATCCCGATTGGTCCATGTTGACGGAGACAGTTCGTACCGCCGCCTCCTGGAAGCCTGATCCCACATGATTGGAGAGTGATAGGTCGAACGTCTTGCCTTGATACACCACGCGCGCTTTTTCAGCATTTGCAAAGAGCAGTTTGACGCCGTAACTCGATGTCTGCCCCACCTTGATCACCTCTTCACCGCGCGCAGTTCGCACTACCGCCCGGTCTTTGAAGAGACCAACGATCTCGACAGACGCACTTGCGAGGTTCGTCACAAGAAGGCCGGTGGCGAGGCAGGCGGCTTTGACGAGCGTGTGGAGTCTGGGCTTCACGTGGAGGCTCCCGAAAGATGGAGGCAGACGGTCACAGTCTAAGGGGCCGGCGAGAATTCCGCGGTAGCGAGCGCCAGAAGTGCGATGTGCAGCACTGCTGCAGCGAGTAGTCCCGCAACGAGATCGTCCGCCATTACGCCCCGCGCGCCTTTCGTGCTGCGGTCGAGCATACCGATGAGCCAGGGTTTTGTGATGTCGAGCAGGCGGAAGAGACCGAAGCCAAGCAGCGCGACCCACCAGATTTGGGGGGCGGCCAGTAGGGCGAGCCATTGGCCCGCGAACTCATCGGCAACGATCCAGCCGGGGTCGGTGATTTCACTTTCGCGGACGACAGAGTGCAGGAGGGCGTACAGGCTGATGGCGGTGTGGACGGTGATGACCAGTAGTTGCTGCCAGAGTGGGAGCGGCGCCAGAAGGAACCACCAGATGAGTGCCGCAGCAGCCGAGCCCCAGGTGCCCGGAGCAGGTTTGAAGTAGCCGGTGCCAAAGCCTGAACACCAGAAACGGCGGAGGCGAAGTTCACGGGACAGGGTTTCAGACAAAGTGGCGATAGCCGGTGCGGGGTGGGGGTTGGCCGTCGATGGTGATGCCGGAACCCGCCGTCACTTCGCCGATGGGAAAAATGGGTATTCCGAGCGATTCCCACGAGGTGTGTCCTCGTTGGCGGGCTGGGTGGTCGGATGGTGGAAGCGTGAAACAGAGTTCGTAGTCGTCGCCGCCATAGAGGGCGTCCGCCAAGCTGGCACCGGGAAAGACGGGGATGTCCTTCGATCGCAGGTCGCACGCAAGACCGCTCGCTCGAAGTACATGGCCGAGGTCCTGGACGAGCCCGTCGGAGATGTCGATGGCTGCAGTTGCGGTCAGTCGCAGGACAGTGGAGAGATCCAATCTGGCTTTCGGACGCCAGTAACGTTCGTTGAGGACGGCGTCCTTGAGGTCACCTCTCAGCGCTGCAGCTGCCCCACCTAAGTGGCCACTCACATACACCGTATCGCCTGGTTTTGCTGAAGACCGTTTCACCGCGGTACTCGATGGCAGCGAGCCATGCACGCTGATCGAGGCCGACAGTGGCCCTCGTGTCAGGTTGCCGCCCGCGATGTGTGTCCTCGTGGCGAGGGCAGCTTCAGCCGCTCCGGAGGCGAATTCGAGCGCCCAGTCGGACTGGTCGTCCGGGAGAATCAGAGCGATCAGAACAAAGAGTGGGTCTGCGCCCATGGCCGCGAGATCCGAGAGGGAGACCATCATCGCCCGATACCCGACCAATCGCCCCGGCGCTTCTGCTGGGAAGTGAGTGCCCGCTACCAGCGTATCGATCGAAGAGACGAGCTCGTGACCCGGTGGCAGGATGTTCACAGACGAATCATCCCCAATCCCGACCGGCATCCGGTCACTCAACGCCGCAGACCCGAACCGGGTCTTCAATGCATCGATCAGGGCGAATTCGTCCATCGCTTCAACCCGGCCGACGGTGAGCGTTCACTTCTACGCTACGAGCTGATCGAGCGAGCTTGTCGAGCACGCCATTGATGTACTTGTGGGATTCTTCAGCACCGAAGGTTTTGGCGAGTTCGACGTATTCATCGATCACCACCCGGTACGGCACTTCCGGGCGATGCATCAGCTCATCCGCACCGAGGCGGAGGATTGCCATCTCGATGGGGTCGAGGTCTTTGAAGGCGCGGTCAGCGAGCAGCGGCGCGATCTCAGCATCCATCACATCGTGGGTCGTGATGATCCGGTGCAGTGCCTCGGCAAAGAACCGCGTGTCCGCTTCTTTCAGCGACTCGCCATCCTCGAATTCCTTCTGGATAGTGACGCTGGCAGAGCCCGTCATATGCCATTTGTAGAGCGCCTGCACCAACGCGCGACGCGCCCGGCGGCGACCCCAGACCGAATTCTTGCCCAAAGGAAAACCTGCTTAAGTCGAGTTCTGTTTTCTGGTCAAAGACGAGCGGGATTCACCGATCGCGTGGATGGAGGGTGAGCTTCAAGTCTTCGCCCACCCGTTCATGGGCGACAATCTTAGCGCCTAACGCTTCACTCAAGGACGGAAAGGTCAGCTGCGCGAGTGGCCGGCCGTTGGCACCTAAGAGTTTGGGAGCGAGATAGAGGACGAGTTCGTCCCAGAGGTTTGATCCGAGGAAGGCGCCGGCGAGAGTTGGACCCGCCTCGACCAGTACCTCGTTCATTTGCCGCTCAGCGAGATGTGAGAGCACCGTATTGAGCTCTACTTTCGTGCCCGAGACGGAAAGCGAGCGTGTCTCTTCAAGCCACTCCGGCCGAGTACCACCGTGTGCGATCAGCGCCTCACCTGAAGACTTAAATACCTTTGCGCTTTGCGGTGTTCTCAGTTTTGAATCCATCACCAGGATGAGTGGCTGACGAATCCTCCCGTCCACACGAAATCGTTCGTCGCGAACAGTTAGAGCAGGATCGTCCGCGAGCACGGTTCCGATCCCCGTGATCACCGCACAACTCCGTGCACGAAGCGCCTGCACATCCGCTCGTGCAGCCTCACCCGTGATCCACTGACTTTCGCCGTTAGCCATCGCCGTCCGGCCATCAAGGGATGCGGCGATCTTGATGCGTACAAACGGTCGTCCACTCTCGATGCGTTTGTGACAACCCGGATTGAGCTGCTTGGCAGACACCAGTTCGATCACTTCCGTTTGAATGCCTGCAGCTTTCAACATCTCGACGCCGCGGCCGGATACACGAGGATGAGGATCGATCTCCGCAATCACCACACGTGCCACACCTTCATCAATCAATCGCTGCGCGCACGCAGGCGTTCGGCCAACCCAACTGCAAGGTTCGAGGCTCACGTAAACCGTTGCACCGCGCACCTCTCCACCCGCGGCAGCAATGGCATTAACTTCGGCATGCCCTTGCCCCGCCCATTGGTGCCAGCCTTCGCCAATGACTTTGTCGCCACGAACGATGACGCACCCGACACGCGGATTGGTGGTGACGGTGGCGAGTCCATTCCAGGCGAGCGCAACCGCGCGTTCAAGAAACGCAACGTCGGCGGCATGTGTGGGAATCATGGGTAAATCACTTGTGGAGCGGCGCATCCGTCGTGAGGCGCCGGATTTCTTCCTGGAATTCGCTGACGTCCTGGAAGTCGCGATAGACCGATGCGAAGCGCACGAAGGCGACGGCATCGAGTTTCTTGAGCTCCATCATCACTGCTTCGCCGACCTGTTTGGCAGGGACTTCACGTTCGCCTGCCGTGCGCAGGCGGTGTTTGATGTGGTTGATGGCGGTTTCGACTTGTTCTGCGGAAACCGGGCGTTTTTCCAGCGCGCGTAGGAGACCACGGCGCATCTTTTCTTCGTTGAAGGGCTCGCGTGTGCCGTCGCGCTTGACGACATAGGGCATCACGAGTTCTGCAACTTCGAACGTGGTGAAACGTTCACCACAGGACACACACTCGCGACGACGACGCACTGAGTCGCCCTCGGCCACCAGCCGAGAATCGATAACCTTGGTGTCGTCAGTGCCGCAGAAAGGACAGTGCATGTCAGTGTTTCTCTGTTATGCGTAACCTCAACGCTGACCGTACACGGGGAACCGCGCACACAGATCGACCACGCGCTTCTTCACCGAACCAATCATGTTGTCATTCTTGATGTCATCCAGCACATCACACATCCAGCCGGTGAGCTGCACACACTCCGCTTCACCAAAGCCGCGACGGGTTGCAGCGGGTGAGCCAATACGTAGACCACTGGTCACAAAGGGTGAACGTGGATCGTTGGGCACTGCGTTCTTGTTTACGGTGATATTGGCGCGACCGAGTGCCGCATCCGCATCTTTGCCGGTGATGCTCTTGTCGACGAGATCAAGCAGGAACAAGTGATTGTCTGTTCCACCCGATACAACGTTGTAGCCTCGCGATTGGAATGTCTTCGCCATCGCCTGCGCGTTCGCAACCACATGCTTCTGATATTCACGGAACTCAGGCTGCAGGGCTTCTTTGAAACACACCGCCTTCGCGGCGATGACATGCATGAGCGGCCCGCCCTGGGTCCCGGGAAACAGCGCGGAATTCAGCTTTTTCTCAATCTCCTCGTTACGCCGAGCGAGGATCATCCCACCACGTGGACCACCGAGTGTCTTGTGCGTCGTTGATGTCGTTACATCTGCGATCTTCACAGGGTTCGGATACAAACCTGCTGCAACAAGTCCGGCCACGTGGGCCATATCGACCATCAGAAATGCGTTCACTTCATCGGCGATGTCGCGAAAGTTCTGCCAATCGAGCGTGCGTGAATACGCGGAGAACCCAGCGACGATCATCTTTGGTTTATGTTCTTGCGCGAGACTTCGCACCTGGTCGTAATCAACGAGGCCGGTTGAATTGTTGAGACCATATTGAACGGCTTGATACATCTTGCCGCTGAAGTTCGCCTTCGCCCCGTGGGTGAGGTGGCCACCACTGTCGAGGCTCATGCCGAGCACCGTGTCGTGGGGCTGGAGCAGCGCCAGATACACCGCAGCATTCGCTTGTGAACCGGAATGCGGCTGCACATTCGCATAGTCCGCGCCGAAGAGTTGTTTCACCCGCTCAATGGCGAGCACTTCAACTTCATCCACAAACTCGCAGCCACCGTAATAACGCTTGCCTGGATATCCTTCGGCATATTTATTTGTCAAAATTGAGCCTTGGGCTTCTAAAACAGCTCTGGGTGCATAATTCTCAGAAGCAATCAATTCTATATGTGCAGCCTGCCTGCCTCTTTCCAGATTTAGC
>SYFY01000131.1 GCA_005799745.1 Gammaproteobacteria bacterium | reverse complement strand
GATATCAAGCGCAGGTTTCCAAACACCGGCGTGGCGAATCTCGCCGATACGCGATTATTATCTCTCGATTAGTTCCCATGGAATCTTTAGTCACAGCAGCGGCCGCCATCGCGCAGCAGGTTGACTATTTATCCGCGTCTTTCTGGATAACCACATGTTGAACGAAACTGCTTCAAAGCCGGGAAACGGGTTAAGAATCACCGAGATTTTTCATTCCTTACAGGGAGAATCCCGCACTGTAGGCATTCCCACTGTTTTCATTCGTCTCACCGGATGTCCGCTTCGATGTCAATATTGTGATACCGCGTACGCATTTGAGGGAGGCGAGATCACATCGCTTGAGCAAATATTGGGACAAGTCGCCAAGTATCAGTGTAATTATGTGACAGTTACTGGTGGTGAGCCCCTGGCTCAACCAAATTGTTTGCCGCTGCTGAAACAATTGTGCGACGCTGGTTATCAGGTTTCTTTGGAGACCAGCGGTGCATTGGCAATAGAAAATGTCGATAAGAGGGTATCGGTCGTACTCGATATTAAAACTCCCGGCTCCAACGAAGTTTCGAAAAACCGATTCGAAAATGTTTCCCATTTAAAACTGAATGATCAGATAAAATTTGTCATTTGTGATCGGAAGGACTATGAATGGAGCAAGGCTAAAGTGGATCAGTTCGATTTGAAGAGCAGGGTAACTGAAATATTATTTTCCCCTTCGCATGAACAATTGCAAGCCGCTCAGCTTGCCGACTGGATTTTATAAGACAGATTGCCTGTGCGCATGCAGATGCAAATGCATAAGCAGATTTGGGGATCGGTACCTGGTAGATAATTGGTGTGGGTGAATTGCACAACATCGGCTTACTTGGCAGTCGCGACCCAATTTCAATTGAATTGTTAGCTGTCGATGTAAGCCAGGGCTATCCTCAACCTCATTCTGACAACGAATTGAAAAACCATGTCTGACTCCGCAAAGACAGCAGTCGTACTCGTTTCTGGTGGTCTTGATTCAGCCACGTGTCTGGCTATCGCAGCTGCGCAAAACTACACTTGCTATGCAATGAGCTTTAATTATGGGCAGCGCGCTGTCAGTGAACTTGAGGCAGCGATTCGAATCGCCAAACGAGCGGCTGTCGTTGAGCACAAAATCATTCAATTGGATATGGGGGTTATTGGAGGGTCTGCACTTACTGATAATGCAATTGCGGTACCCGAGCACGAATCTGAAGGAATTCCCGTCACCTATGTACCAGCCCGAAATACGATCTTCCTGGCTTATGCTCTGTCCTGGGCAGAGGTGTTAGGAGCCGATGCCATTTTTATTGGCGTGAATGCGCGGGATTATTCCGGATATCCTGATTGCAGGCCTGCTTATATCGCAGCGTTCCAGAAGCTGATCCACCTGGCGACAAAGACAGGAATTGAAGGGAAGACAATTCTTCTGGAAACTCCTCTTATCGATCTGAGTAAAGCGGAGATTATCAAAACAGGTAACCGGTTGGGTGTTGATTATTCACTTACCGTTTCCTGTTATCAGGCAAATCCTAAAGGAGAAGCGTGCGGTCGCTGCGATAGTTGTCGGTTCCGCATGCAAGGTTTTCGTGAAGCAGATGTCGCGGATCCTACGCATTACCAGTAAAAAATGGGTTTCATGACTTGTCTTTTTTTGTATTGATAGTACTATGTCGCCCTTTCGCGGGGCGTTAGCTCAGTTGGTAGAGCACCGGGCTTTTAACCTGTAGGTCCTGGGTTCGAATCCCAGACGACCCACCAATCTCTACGCATCACTGTGAGCTGTCGAGTTGACCTGCAGAGCCGATGTTGGCGCTGCAGGCGATCATCGTTAAGCTAACTCTGATCAATTCGCTCCTGCGAATCGATCAGGTCGGCACCCTGAGGGTGCCTCGCATTTTCCCTGCGTTTACGCGGGCTTTGCCCGTGAAGGCGCGTGCGAGGCACGCGCCACACGCATGAAAAATGGCGGTGGATCCCTGCACCACACAGGAAGGTCTGAATAATCAGACCTTCCTTAAGTCAGATTCTCGTTACTCAAGTTGGTCGATGATCGCGAGAATACGTTTTGCGTTAGCGCCGACATCGCTTCGACCCACTCGTGACACGCTACGCACATCGACAATGCTGCCGGCTTCATGCGCGCGAACACGAATCGCCACGTCATCTTTGAAACCCATCCAGAATGTGGTGGCGGTCGCCTCAATGATTCCGGTGTCAGCGTTGACGTTCACGACTTCGATACCCAGCTTTTCGAGAGCACCCTGCGCACGGTTGAGCATCTCGCCGGGCGCGATACTGCTAACAAGCGGCTGCACGTGAGGATAGGCTGCTTTTTGTTGATCGATGACTTCCTGCTTCAGCTCCAGCGGATTTGTACCTTCACCACGTAGTACAACGATTTTGTCGAAGGCTGGTGGGTCAGCGGTGTCCGTTGAAATGTTGTGAATCTGCGGAACACTTCGAGCAGTGATGAATTGTGAGCCGAACACGCCTGCAATGACTGCGCAGAGTACAAGACCCATCGAGACGCTGGCTCGTGCTGCAGGAAGACGCTTGGAAAACGTCACGATCAACGCGATCAACCCGAGAACCAACCCGAGTGCACCTAACGCCCCGCCCAGGGCGAAAAGCCCAAGGCCAACTTGAAAGTGCCAAATGCCAAACTTCGTACCGAGTGCGCCTATGGCGATGCAGGCCAGACCGACCACGCCGCCTACCAGAATCGCCTTCGCCCACCAGCGCTGATCGTTGTTCTCTCCGTCCATCTTTTTCCTTCCCCATTGTCTGATTTGTTATTCAAGAAATGGTTGATCCACCGTCGATGACCAGGTTATGCCCGGTCGTGAATGCGCCTGCCTTCGACGACAGGAACACCGCCGCGCCGGCGATTTCGTGAGGCTCACCGATCCGCCGAAGTGGATCGTTAGCTGTTCGCCTCCATAGAATTTCCGGGTTTTCCCACAATGCCCTCGCGAAATCGGTCCGCACGAGACCAGGAGAAATCGCATTGACCCGAATGTTGTCCGGTCCCAGCTCCACGGCGAGGTTACGCACCAACTGCACGTCAGCGGCTTTGGAGATGCAGTAAGCGCCGAGTTCCTTGCTGCCGCGAATGCCACCCACTGACGAAACGATGATGATTGAACCGTCACGCTTTGCGCGCATTTCCGGAATCACCATCTGACAGAGCCAATGATTGGCTTTAATGTTCACGTCGAGGATCTTGTCGAAGGCGGCGTCAGGGAGTTCCGACATCGGACCAAAGTAGGGGTTCACTGCTGCGTTGCAGATGAGAATGTCGATGCCACCGAGTTTCGCTCGCGTATCGTCGACGAGCTTCTGCAGCTCTTCCTTGCGACTGATGTTTGCGGGCAGCGAAATCGCGCCACCTGGACCAGATGGCATTTCTTTGTTGATGCCGTCAGTGACTTCCTGACAAGCATCAGCCTTGCGACTCGAGATCACGACTTTGGCGCCATGCCTTGCTAGTTCTTCGGCAATGGCGCGGCCAATGCCTTTGCTGGAGCCTGTGACCAGGGCTACCTTGCCGCTGAGGTCGAAAAGTCTGGATATCATGGCTTAGGTTCTTCCTGTGAGCGTCGTTTCGGCGAATTGTTTGGCGGTCTTGTAGTCCGCTTTGCCGTTGCTGGCGCGAAGGGGCAAAGACGTCACGAGAATACGTTTCGGTGTCTTGTATCCGGCGAGATGCTGACGGACATGTTTACGCACTACGTCTTCATCGAAGGTGATCGCTGGATCGACGTGAACAACACCGGTCACGGCTTGTCCCCACTTGTCGTCAGCAATACCAACCACCAATGCGTCTTGCACCATCGGGTGAGTCTTGAGTACTTCTTCGACTTCTTCTGGATAAACCTTCTCGCCCGCAGTGTTGATACACACGCTGCCACGCCCCAGCAGTGTCAATGTGCCATCAGCTTCGACCAAGCAATAGTCACCAGGAATGGAGTAACGAACACCCCAAATGGTGGGAAATGTCTTTGCGGTTTTTTCCGCGTCTTTGAAGTACCCCAACGGCAATGCACCCGAGCGCGCAACAAATCCGGTTCGACCACTGCCTGGTGGAATTTCTTCGAAGTTCTCATCGAAGACTTTGCAGTTCTCGCCAAGCTTGAACTTGGCGATCTCGGTTGTGCCATCCGCTGTGGTGTCGGAGCGGCCAAAACCGACTGCTTCGGATGCACCAAACGAATCTGTCAGGGTCATGTTTCGATTGTGTCGCAGAAGACCTCTTTTCACTTCCGGGCTCCACATGACACCGCTGGACACGATGGATACGAGTGAACGCACGTTCCAGCGACCCAGATTTTCATCGAGTGTTCGCAACATGGGTTTCGCAAAAGCATCACCGACGATAGCAAGTCCCGTCACTTGGTGTTTCTGCACGGTATCGAAGAGCTCTTCGGGTTCGAAGGATAGCGCCGTCAAAGTCACCACTGTCCCGCCAGCAGCAAGTGCACCCATGGCCGTGAAGAGACCAGTGCCGTGCATCATCGAACAGCAAGGAACCGTGCGACCGCCACCACCGCTGCGTTTCACATTGGCGAGGTGTTCCGGAAGGGACTCAGGCTTGGGTATTCCAAGTGCCGGGTTAGCCCCTGCCGCACCGGCTTGCCATTGATCTTCATGTCGCCACATCACGCCCTTGGGCATACCGGTGGTGCCGCCGGTATAGAGGAAGAGCATGTCGTCTGCACTGCGTTCGATGCCGAGCTGAGCGGAGTCGCCTTCGCCCGCGAAGAGTTCAAAATCCTCTGCAAAAACCGGCCTCGTAGCACTACCCACCTGCAACCACAGGCAAACGTTTGGAAGTCTCGGTTTAATAGCAATGATGCGATCAGCGAAGTCCGCGTCAAAGACCACCACCGTACTGTCGGAGTTGTCGACGATATAGACGAGTTCATCTTCGATGTAGCGGTAGTTGACGTTGACGTGGGTGAATCGCCCTTTGAAACATGCGCCCAGAAGTTCACCGTAAGCGGGGCTGTTACGCAGGTAGAAGGCTATCTTGTCGCCGATCTGAATCCCGCGAGCCCCGAGGTTACGTGCGAGTCGATTGGTCCGGTGCGTGAACTCGCGCCACGTGGTGATGTGATCTGCATGGATCAATGCGGGTTTGTCGGGGCTCACAACTTCTGCGAGTCCATCCAGCATGTCGCCGTAATTCCAGGTCATTTACATTCCCACCGGCTTGTCATCAACGATCTGATCGAGGAACTCCGAGAGGCCGTAGCCGGTCTTGCCATCGCAGACGTATTCCGTCATGCCTTCGGTGATGCATGTGATCAACGTTTCGCCTTCTGGTGTCTGGCGCCGGTTGCGCAAAGGGATCAGGGACTTCACTCGACCTTTGACGTTGTACTCGCGCTCATCAGTACGTGCCCAGATGTCGAGTGTCGTCTGGCATTGATGTTGATCGTATTCAGCGGTGATCTTGGCATCGCGCAGCATCACGTATTCACCATCACACAGGACCATTCCGCCTGCATGCGTTTCACCGGCCTTGCGGCAGACGATCGACACCATCATGGCGAAGTTCTCATCGAAGGCCATCGGCAGCCAGCGATACCAATAGATGCTTTGCCAGAAACGTGGCCCCCACGAGTGATCTCGGAGGCCAAGACCATCGATTGAAAAAGTCTCGTCGCCGATGCGGATCGTGCCTCGCCCGCGCATGTGCTGCTCATAGTGTCCACGCGCAAAGGCTTCTTCGGCTTTTTGCTGGATCGGTGAACCGTCGTCGTTAACCGGTTCACCGCCGAACATCGGCGAGATTCCGGTGAAGGTAAGATCGAGGGATGCTTCCACTGACGGGTTCTTGCGAAAAGCGGTAGACGGGTCTGTCATGTCCTGGGGGTTGTCGAGCAAACACAACTTGCCGCGATACGTCAGCGTAAGTTCCTTGAACGGCGTGACGACATTGAATCTCATGCCGCCGCCATCAAAGGCCGCGTTGTCCCGCCGTTCCGGACGTTTGAACATGAAGCCGATTCGACCGTCCGGCAGATAGATACAACATGTCATTTCACCTCGGCCTTCGTTCGGCCGATTGGCGAGACGGAACCACCCGCCCAAATTGTGGCGCTGGTCGAAGACGTTGAAGTACATGCTCTCGTTGAAATTGGCAGCCGCTTCGAGCGGATGCATGAATTCGTCCTGCGGCAGCAGGCGGACTTTGGGCATGGTGTCCCCCCTCGTGAACACCGAGAAACGTTGTCCCGGTGAAGTTTTAAGGAGCCAAGATTAGCGGATTTCAGTAGGGAAGGCGGGGTTGGTGGCAGGCTGCTGGAGAGAGCAGCCTGTTCAGGACGGGTGAGCCGGCAGGTGCTAGATCAAGACTTCGCGCAGTTTTGGCTGGGGAAGGGCCCCGTTGCGCCGTTGGCGAATCGCACGGGTACGTTCCAAAGCCATTTCAGCTTGGATGTTCCGATCTTGTTTCTCCGTCTCTCGATTCTTCTGGAACTTTTGCAGGTCGCTCATCTCGGCCTTGAATCGTTCCAGTTCCTGTTCCGCTTTCTTCGCAGTCGGAAACGGGCCCTTTTCGCCTTCGCGAGTGGAGTAGTACCAGGCACCGTTCAACACAAACACCCGCTTGTTACTTCGGAAGTAACGCTTCGTGCTGTCGCGGGGGTCTTCTACTCTCATGAACTTCGTCCTATCCGGTGGATGGCGAGTATTGAACCAGACCCAACCCCGCTCTGTTGGGGGCGTGTTGTGGCTGGTTGTAAGACCTACCTCACAATGTGTGCAAGATGGTTGCGAAGCGTCGTTTTTTTGTCAGGGCTACAGTGTTTTTCTGGGATGGTCCGCCGACATACCGTCAACCCTCTTCCGGTCCGTCCTCTTCCGGTCCGTCCTCTTCCGGTCCGTCCTCTTCCGGT
>SYFY01000130.1 GCA_005799745.1 Gammaproteobacteria bacterium | reverse complement strand
CTGATCAATTCGCTCCTGCGAATTGATCAGGTCGGAATCCTTCGGATTCCTCGCATTTTCCCTGCGTTTACACGGGCTTTGCCCGTGAATGCGCGTGCGAGGCACGCGCCACACGCATGGAAAGTGGTGGTGCTTCCATGCACCACACAGGAAGGTCTGAATAATCAGGCCTTCCCTAAGGATCAAGCGAGAACCTCCACGCCATCACCCACGCGGAGAATACCCGCGCCCCGAGCCACCAGGTTTTGACCAAAGAGTACGCCGGCCGCCGTGCGGCGGTAGGTGCCGAGGGTTCGCAACGGCTCGAGTGACGCATCTTTTTCGCCGGTATCCGGATCGACCGTCGTGAATACACAGCGTTCACAGGCCTTCATGAGCTCGAACTCCACTTCACCAATCCGGATCCGCTTCCAGCTGTCTTCGGCAAAGGGCGCCTCGCCATCGATGACCAGGTTCGGTCGAAAGTTGCGTTCAGTCACCGGTTTAGACAATCGTTGATTGAGCTCGGCGAGGGACGCCTTCGACAACAACAACAGCGGATAACCATCTGCAAATCCAAACTTTACGGAAGGGTCCGCGCGCAGTTTTCTGCGGGATACGCCACCGGTGTGCAGGAGTTTCGTGCGTATACCAAGAAGATCACTGAACCACTGATCCGCTTGTTTGTCGCCTCCATAAGCCTCGAAGCGACTGCCCCAAACCGCAGTGGGACGAAGTGTGTTGAATACAGCCCGATTCACAAGCAGTGACGGCATATCCGGGGCGTCCAGTGTGAGGCCCATGATGGTGGGTGTCGCGTTGACACGCACCAACGCGGGGTAGTCCCGCCCCGTGAGAAATGCCCCCTCTTCATCCGTCACCATCCACTCGCGGTCACACGCCAAACCACGCGATGTAACTCGGGACTCGCTGATGGATCGTCCTGCTGATGATTTCACTGGATAGATATTAAGCCCTGACAACTGCATTACGCCGCGCCTCTCGAAGAAATAATCGCCCTACCTCGCAATTCCTGGACGGATCGACACCCGATCTGCGCCATCGTGTTGTCGAGTTCATCCGCGAGCCGCCTCGCCAGCACCGCAGGACCAACGTCCGGCCCATCTGCTGCACTGGAGAACAACCAGGGACGACCAAGCAACACAAAGTCTGCACCGAGTGCAAGTGCTCGAGCCACATCTTCGCCCGTCCGCACACCGCTGTCGAAAAGCAGTGGCCAATCCGACCCAACGGCATGACGAATGCCTGGGAGGACTTCCAGCGCCGTCACCACCGATCCAAGCTGTCGACCACCGTGATTGGATACCACGACGCCATCGACTCCGGTGGATTTGAGTTTCACTGCATCGTCCACATCGAGCACGCCTTTAACGATGATCAATCCCTGCCATTGATCGCGTATTCGCTGCAGTGTCTCAAAGTTGAGCTTGGCACGAACCATGGAAGCCATGAACAGGCGCGTCGCTTCCGCACCCACCAGCCGTTCATCCACATTCAGAAGATTTACCATGGACGGGATACCACGAAGCAGTGTTGTCAGAGACCAGCGGGGGTGCAGCAGATGGCTCAGCAACGAAGCCGGATGGTGCCACAGCGGCTGACCAAAACCATTCGCGCGATCTCGAAGTCGAAGCCCTGGCCAGGCTGCATCAACGGTAAGCATGAGAACCTCTACGCCGGCATCCCGCGCACCTTGCATCAGCCGCATCAAGACACTGAAGTCTTCCCCGAGATAGAGTTGGAACCAGAGCTTGCCCGTCATTAACTCCTGGGCAGTTGCCATCGGGATGCTCCCTGCCATCGATAAGCTATAAGCAAGACCTGCATCACCCACCGCGCCAATCACACCCCGGTCCGTACCCGGCCAAGCCAAATTGCCGAGCCCCATAGGTGAAACACCGATGGGTGCCTTCCAGGAGTCACCGAGAAAGTGCACGCCTATCGAGCGTTCGACGGGTGCCTTCAGCACCTGTGGCACGAAGCGCACATCGTCGAACACGCGCCGGTTGCGGCGAACGGCTTCTTCGTCGCCGGAACCGCCATCAATGAAATCAAAGATCGGTTTCGGTAAACGACGTTGCGCCCGTGCCCGCCACGCCTCCGGTGTGAATGCGCGCGCCATCATGCGAGCCACGTCACCGCAGCGGCATGTTCGCGAAGAAGGCAAGCTTCAATACACAAATCGGGCATCAGCACGTGCACAACCTTGTGATCACCACGATAGCTCGCGGCAAGGCGCCCCTTGCGCATCGCCAGCTCCATTTCCGGAAAGTCGATGAAAACTCCCGCTTCGGGATGCAGCGCCTTGTAGATCGCTTCTTTCGCAGTAAACAACAACGTCGCGGACAAGCCACTACGCACCATCTCCTGCTCAGCCGGTGTGAAGAGACCGCGGTAAAGCTCGGCTTGAATCCGACCACGACATTCGATATCCACACCCACCGCACGTACCCCACCTCGCTTGCACATCAAAACCGCCGCCACGTCGTCACAGTGGGTCACGCTACCGATGACACCTGGCGGCCACACCGGTGCCCGATTTTCTTCGCGTCGCACCGCCTGAACGGCGACACCAAGTCGCGCCATGGCTCGCCTCGCATAGAGGCGCCCGCTGCTGAACTCTTTTTGTCGTTTTATCACCCAGCCGGAAAACCCCTCGGTTTCTTCTAGCATTAGAGCATCCCGGGCATCGATCATAGGCCCGGCAACGCCTACCCACTTCGGCACAGACTGAGCATCAAGCAACACCGGCAAGTCCGCAGCGTCCAGCACACACCCGGTCTCAACAAACCAACTCACGACATCAGCCGCGTGAGCGTGACCACTGCACCTGTCACTGACGCCGTGAGCGTGCCGGACAACAACGTCATCGGTGCGGTCTTCAAGATTTCGTCACGCCGTTCCGGTGCGAGGATCGTGAGGCCACCGATGAGAATGCCGAGGCTGCCAAAGTTAGTGAAGCCACAGAGCACATAAGTCATGGTCATGAGGCTATCTGGCGATAACGTGCCACTCGGCAACGCCACCATCTGCAGATAGGCCACCACTTCGTTGAGGATGAGTTTGGTGGCGATGAGGCTGCCGGCTGCACTCGCCTCTTCCCAGGGCACGCCAATGAGCCAGGCGACCGGTGCAAACAGCGGCCCTGTCATCCGCTCAAGGCTGAGCGGTGCACCAGCAAAATCAAAGTTACCGAGGATAAAGTTCACCAGCGCAACGAGGGAAACCAGCACCAGAACCATGGCACCCACGGTCACCGCGAGGTTCATGCCATCGATGGTGCCTCGGGTGATGGCATCCATGTTGCCGCGATAGAACAGCGTGGCACCGCTTTCGCTGGTGGGCGTGGATTCATCGGGCGGCATCAACACCCGGGCGATGACAATCGCTCCAATCACGTTGAGCACGGAAGCGGTGATGATGTGGCCAAGGGCGCCATCAATATGATCGCGCAGGATGGTGGCGTACAGCACCATGATGGATCCGGCCACCGTACTCATCGCGCACGTCATGAGTACGAAGAGGTCTGAGCGGCTCATGCGTTCGAGATAGGCGCGAATGACCAGGGGCGCTTCGGCGATACCCAGAAAAATGCTGGCCGCGGCACCTGTGCCTACAGCGCCACCCACACCGAGGAGACGCGTCAGGACTTTGCCAAACATCCGCACGACGAAGGGCAGGACGCGCCAATACCAGAGCAGCGCCACCAGCACACTGAAGAGGATGATGAGAGGCAAGACACGGAACGCGAACAGGAACATGCCACCGGGATCCGTGACGCTCCAGGGTGGATTTGCACCACCGAGATAACCGAACACAAAAGACGTCCCTGCGTGAGAGGCCTCTTCGACTGCCGACACCACGGAATTCAGCGCGAGCAATCCATCGGCGAAAAACTGCACATTAAAGAGCAGCCAAGCCAGCAGCAGCTGCAAGATCAGACCCGAAGCCACCGTTCGCCACGGTACATCGGCCCGGCGCGTAGAAAGCAGGTAGGCGAGCCCGACGAAGATCACGATACCCAGAGCTGCCTGCACTAACGTTCTCCTCTTTTAAACGACGGTTTCACCGCGCCCAATTCAAACCGCGTGAGCACCACATCGCCAACCCAGCCCCATGCCCCCTTCCCCGCTTCGAGGGGCCTGTTGACCACCTTGTCACCGAGATAGGTCGCCGTAAACGTGGCGGCCTCCAGATCAAGTTCGATGGCGACTTCGCGATAGCCGATGTACAACTTAGCCGTCGGATAGATCGCCTTGTACACCGACTCCTTGGCGCTAAACACCAGGGTTGAGAGCCAGCGAAAGTCGGCGCCGAGTGTTCGAAGCTTCTCAGCCTCCGCATCAACCAGGATACGTAACGCGGCTTTCTCCGAGAGGCGTCCTGACTGTTCAAGGTCGATGCCCAATCCAGACAAACTCGCACTGACTCCAGCGGCAACAAGGTCGCGACTGTGGGTCAGACTGCCCCTCAGCCCAGAAGGCCATTTTGGCGACCGATCTTCACGGCTGAGTACCGCTGCTGGTGGTAGACCAGCTGCCGTCATGGCTTGTCGTGCAAAGTAGCGCCCGGAGGAAAATTCAGCCCTGCGTTTTTTACTTTTTCCTACCAGAAAGGGCTGCTCGGCCATCAACAAATTTGGAGTTCGATCACGAATGCGACCCACGCAGACCACAGAATCAACGCTCGCGATCGATTTGGACGCTGTCAGTTTTAATCCTGTTTCCACCAGCACGGTCAATGAGTTAGCTCACCTAATTCAGACAAAAAATGCAGACTAAAAGTGCAGACAAGGCGGGAATTGTGGTTGAACGCCCCCGCAGATACCATCCGGCCTATGAGTGCCTATACCTCTCACCCAACGCCCCGGCTCATTCTGCTCAATGGCTCATCGAGTGCCGGTAAAACCACACTCGCCCATAAACTGCAGCAGCTGCTTCCTGAGCCTTGGCAGCACATTGCGCTCGACCAGTTTCGTGATGGCATGCCGGGTCGATTTCGAGGTTTCAACTCGCCACCAGGAAGTCCTGGTGCCAGTGGACTCAACATCGTTCCGCTCGATACCGATGAAGGTCGCCTGACGCATATTCAATTCGGAGACCATGGTGAACGGATGCTCAAAGGTATGCGCCGTGCGATAGCCTGTTTTGCGTCCAGCGGCAACAACGTCATCATCGATGACCTGCTTTTTAAACGGGACTATCTGATTGACTACGTTGATGCCCTGCAAGGGCTCGAAACATGGTTTATCGGAGTGCGCTGCAGCCACGACGTGGTCCAAGAACGCGAAGCCAAGCGTCCTGGACGTTTCCCGGGAACCGCTATCTCCCACTATCGCCAAGTCCATGCACATGGCGCGGCCTATGACCTCGAAGTCGACACTTCCGCCACATCACCCCGGGCCTGCGCAGAAGCCATCATCGAGCGCCTGAATGCGCCACCCGAAGTCTTTCCCTGCTTTGCTAGGAACGTACTTCCTTAAGGTCTAAGCCGAGTTTCAATCAACGGAATCCGGTCGTTACCAAAATACATGTCGTCTTCGTCGATGAAAAACGTCGGTGAGCCGAATCCGCCGCGACGTATGAGTTCATCGGTGTTGGCACGAAGCCGGTCCTTATAGGCTGGACTCTCGATGGCCGCGAGGTACTGATCCACCGGTAGCTCGAGCTTGCCGATAATCGGTTCGATAACCTCGAGTTTTGAAATGTCCTTGAGGTCAGTCCAATAGGCCGAAAAAAACGCACGGGCATACGGCACGAGGCAACCTTGCTCATCCGCAAAAAACGCGCCCCGCATCACCTTCACACTGTTCACCGGAAAGACTGGCGGTGAGCCAATACGAATACCCACGTGCCGCGCCCAGTCCTGCAGGTCCTTGCCGTAGTACTTCTGTTTCGCAGGTACCGGATTTTCACGGTTCTGATAAACACTCGGATTTACTGCGTTAAACACACCTCCTACCAGAAACGGTCGATAAACCACTTGAGCGGGTGTTCGCACCAGCATCTGCTGAAGTGATTCAAAACCGAGATAAGTCCATGGACTTCCGCAATCAAAAAACAGTTCGAGCTTGTGCATACGAGGTTCATCGCAGTATTGACGTGACGGAATTATGCGACGGTTGACAGCCATTCGCCCATCCATGCAGTCTCCAATAGACCTTCAATTCGAAAACTTCAGTCGATGTCGGCGGATGCACTCAAGAACCTCATCGACCAGGCCAAACGCATCGTCTTCTTCACCGGTGCGGGCATCAGCACCGAATCAGGCATCCCGGATTTTCGCAGCCCCGGCAAGGGCCTATGGACCAAGATGAAACCCATCCAGTTCCAGGACTTCATGGCCTCGGATGCTACGCGTCAAGAGAGTTGGTCACGGCGTTTTGAAAGTGAACGTGTCATGGAGACGGCGAAACCCAATCGGGGCCATTACGCCGTGGCGCAACTTGTTAACACGGGCAAGGCGTCAGCCGTGATTACCCAGAATGTCGACAACTTGCACCAGAATTCAGGCATTCATCCAGACAAGGTGATCGAACTCCACGGTAACGCCACGTATGCCCATTGTCTTCGTTGTCACATCCGGTACGAACTCGCGGATCTTGAATCGACCTGGAAAAAGATTGGCCGAGTCGACCCTTGCTCTCGCTGCGGTGGCATCATCAAAAGCGCCACGATTTCTTTTGGTCAGGCGATGCCGGAAGCGGAGATGGCGAGAGCCCAGGACGAAACCGAGGCGTGTGACTTGATGATCGTGCTGGGATCTTCCCTCGTTGTCTATCCGGCTGCGGGATTTCCGGAATATGCCAAGAAGCTCGGTGCGAAACTCGCCATCGTCAATCGCGAAGAAACTCCACTCGATGACATCGCCGATCTGATCGTGCACGACGGTATCGGTGTCACCATGGGGTATGCCGCAGGCGTCAACTGAAGGATCGGGTTCGCTCGAGCAGTTTTTCTGTAAACCGTTCGATGTCTGCCAGTCGATTACACGTGAGCACACCTCGGCACCAGGTGGCGTATTCCCGAAGGACACAGTCCCCGGTTTCCCATCGATCGGCCGTTTCCGGCGTCAGCCACCACGTCTGCCCTGCTTGCCTCGCCATTCCGCGCAATAGATCAACACGTGACGGGAAGTAGTTGCTGCGTGCGTCGCCCAGAAAGATGAGGGTAGAGCGTCGATTGATGTTTTTGCCGATGAGGTCATGCAGATCAAGCATGGCATGACCGTAGTCAGTGGTACCTCGACCGAACTGCAAGATCGCCGATTCAACGGCCTTTGTGCCAGTCTCCGTCGCGAATAGATCGGTGATCTCTCCCAATCGATTTGAAAACGCAAAACTCCGAACGGTTGGCAGAACTTCCTGCAGCTTGAAAAGTAGAAGCAGCAGAAACCTGGAAATCTGACTGACCGAATTGCTGATGTCACAGACCAAAAAAACTGTGGCCTTCTCCCGCCTTTGTCGACGCCAATGCAGGTTAACGGGACTGCCGTCGTAGGCCATGTTGGTCCGCAACATACGCCGAACATCGAGCTGACCCCGTCGATCCTGGCGCCTTCTGCGGCGATGCCGACGCGCGAGTCGATCCGCAAGTCGTTGCACCACGCGCTCCACCTCCGCGTAGTACGCAGGAGGAAGCTGTTGCAAGTTGGTAGATAGCGCTGCAGCCAAGAGCGCCCGCTGCCCCGAAGCATCGACCCGCAGGCGGTATTGCTGATCAACATGGTGCTTGAGCTGCTCTTTAACGTAGTGCTGCACGTGCGCAGCCGCCATCGCCGCATCGCCACCACCGAACCGCAACCCTTCAAGGGCCGGAAGGCCCAAAGCACTGGCCGCTGCATTCACGATGGCCGACTTGTCCCGAAGGTTTCGCATCGCATCGAGTGCTTCAGCATTAACATGCACATGCACGAGGCTGGACAGGCTGAGGGCATCCGCGCGTAACGCATTTTTCACAACATCGACCAACACGGGTTGTTGAAGCGACTCCACGCGCTCGATAAAAGCCTCGCGGTCAAGATTCTGCAGCGCGCTTTGTTGCATCGGTTCATGCACGGCGAGGCCGTCAAAAAACAACGGGAAACAGCGGTCGAAGGCGTCTTTTTCATCGACGGTTTTGGCGAGGGTCAAACGTAGGGCATTACGCAGGAGCTCTCGATCACGTAACCCCACATGACCCGCAACCTCAAACGCATCGAGAGTTTCAGCGGGTGAGACCTCAACATCCGCTGCACGCAGCGCGTGAACGAACCGGTTGAGCGTGAGTTCCATGGAATCATTGTAAGCTCTGGGTATGAACGAAGTGACTGAGAACTCCAACGAATCCGCCCGCGCTGACATTGACCCGGTGCTGCGTACGCTCCTACCTGATTGGAGCACCGAAGCGGTCAAGGTCATCGCCCATCTGCCGGGTGGTTACAGCCATCCGAACTACCGCATTTCTCATCTCGGCGCGGACTATGTGCTGCGCATTCCGACGTCTCCTGCGAACGAGGGCGATCTCCGGTTCGAGCATCAGTGGCTGCAATCATTGCCGGTGGGGTTTGGTGCCGATGTCATCGCCCATGATCCACAGACAGGTGCCCTGTTAACGCGTTGGATCAGTGCCCCGCTGCTGGTCGAGAAAAACGCCTCAACCCTCGAGCTCGTAGACTATCTTGTTGCGCTGCACGGTCGGATGCCTGCCCTCGAACGAAGGTACGACTTGTTGGGCCTGATCGACACATGGCTGCGCGCATCGCCACAACCGGACGTGATCAAACACGCGCGTCGAACGCTTCAAGGGTCGACGGAAAACCTGCGACCGTGCCATAACGATCTCAACCCCTGGAACATTCTTTGTGACCCCGCCGGTTGGCGCACGCTGGATTGGGAGTGGGTAGGACTGAACGATCCGGTGTTCGATCTGGTGACGTTGGCAGTTGGCGTCGGGGTCGATCTGACCGTCGTCCCAGAGATGGCGCGGCGTTATCTTGCGTTGATGGGCGAGCAGATCTCCGATGCCGACGGACGCGTCCATGCCGCGACTCAAGGGTTCTGGTTACGCGAATACGCGTGGGCGGACCATGCAACCCATCATGGCAATCACCGGGTGGAAGTACTCGCTCAGCGCACTGCTGCCTTACAGAAAATTGAAGAACTCTCCGGACACCAGGATTAGCGTTGTAGCCGATCGAGCACCTGCGATTCACGTTCGGCAACCGATCCGCCTACTTCGATCCAGTCACAATTCAGCGCAACAAGCTGCTCCACGTAGCGGGCATGCAAACGGTGGCGATCGTCCGGGTTTTCTCGAAGTGGATCCGTTTCCCAGGGCATCTCCGGTACTGTGAGCACATGCAGCCTGGGCTCCTGGATAGTCCACAGCTGTTCCAGTTCGTCCGGCCATATATCAAACCGCTCATCCAACCAAATTCGGATGACCAGAAGATCGGTATCGGCGACGATCCATCCGGCGTGTTGACGGAGCGCTTCACTTTCCCGTAGCACCTGTTCGCGCGCAATCCGCAGGACATCATCGACTCCGTAGGGTTGTCCGGGCACCAACAAATCCCTCGAAGCCTCAGCGACGAGGGGTGCGTGCAGGTTTTTCGCGAGTGTCATCGCGAGCGTTGTTTTGCCACTGGATTCCGCGCCGGTTAACGCAATCAAACGCTTTTGCGACACATCACGCATCAAGTGGACTGCATGCTCTTCGCCCAGGCGCGATATCCCTGAATCGCCATACCGAGGTAAACGAGGTAGAGCACCGCATAGGGCAAAATCCCTTGATAGGCATACATCGGCACGCTCACCACATTGACGACGACCCAGACCGACCAGCTTTCGAGAAACTTGCGCGCGCTCATCCACATGGCGATGAAGCTCAAGATCGTGGTCAACGAGTTCGCGTAAACCAGTTGAGCCCCCGTGTAGTTTGAAAGTACAAACACCAAAAGGGCGAACCCGACGATGCCGATGGGAAGCAGCAGCCAGCGGATCTTGGTCGGCGTTCGACTAACGGGGAGATCTACACCGGCCTCCTCTTTTCGCACCATCCAGTACCACCAGCCATACGCATTGATGATGACGTAGTAGCTGTTCAGTAGTACGTCGGCATAGAGGTTGTTGCGCCACATCACGACCACCGTAATGAGGGCGAAGACGAGGCCAAGCGGAAACGTCAGGACGTTCTGGCGGATCATCAGCCAAATGCAGGCCAGGCCCGACAACATCCCCGCAAGTTCGAGCAACCGATCTGGCGAAATCACCCTATCTCCTCATCAGCTCCGACGAGCTGTTGAAATCCCTACAGCGAATTTAACCCACTACACCTAAAATAGAACCGACACTTCACACAGCGCACCGCTCATGGTCAAAACCATTGCCATCGTCGAAGACGATCCAGACCAACGCGCCAACTATTCGGACGCGATTTCGTCCAAAGGTTACCGCGTGCAGGCTTACAAAAGCCGCGATGAAGCCTTGGCCGGTTTCGAACGTGACCTGCCCGATCTCGTTATTCTCGACATTATTCTGGGCGAGGAAGTGGACGCGGGTTTCCAGCTATGCCGTGACCTCTTGAGTCGGGCCCCGCAACTCCCGGTGATCTTTCTCACGGAGCGCATCAACGAAATCGACAAGATTTCCGGACTCCGCCTCGGCGCCTGGGACTATCTGCCCAAGCCCATTTCCCTCGACTACCTCGCTGAACGGATTTCATCGCTCTTGCGTATCAACCAGGCACGCCAGGAACAACAGGGCGATCACGCGGCCAATACCCGTAAAGTCGGCGATCTGACCCTCGACCAGGACGCGCTGCTCGCCTCCTGGAAGGGCAAGCGGATCGACCTCTCCGGCACCGAATTTCGCATGCTCGCCAAACTCGTGCGTAATCCCGGTCATGCGGTTTCTTACGAAACACTGATGAACGCCACGATGCAGAGTCTCGTGACTAACAACACCATTAACACGCACATGCGCAACATCCGCAAGAAGATCGAAAAGATCGACCCGGAATTCGCCCACATCAAGAGCGAATACGGTTTCGGCTATCGCTGGGTGGAGTAAGCGCCTCGTGATGAACTGGTTAACCCGTCTGCGGGGTCCTCGCATCGGCACCAAGCTCGCGTTGCTCGGTTCGCTGCTCTTGATCGTGCCATTCTTCAGCTACCGCCAAGTTATCGAGATGGAGCGTTTGCTGCTCGAAGGCCAACGCAATACTCAGCTCCTTAAGACCAAGGGCATCGCCACGTTATTTAACGGTCGAGAAAATCTCTTCAACGACTTGCCCGTTACCGCATCTGAATACGAACCTCTGTTTGTAACGCCCCTTGCCAATGCCGTTCGCATCGATGGACGTGCCGATGATTGGGGGGTGGATCTGAGCAGAAGTCTGCTGGCGTTTGGTTCGACGACCGGAAGCCAGGACGCTGACCTGCGAATGGTACTCGGCGAACGCAAAGGCCAGCTCTACGGTTATGTTCGAGTCACGGACAATCTCCGCGTTTATCGCGACGAGCAAGTTCTCCGTCTCGACAAGTCGGATCACTTGCGCGTCAGTTTTATCGGCAACGACGGCGAAGATGGCCGCATCGCGTTTGTCGGCTCCCCTGAAGGTGGTCTCACCGCCTACGCCATGGATCAGGACTGGCGATTCGCCGCGAAAGAAGGCACGCCCGAACCACGGGCTCAAGCCGCGATGGCACCAATCCGTGATGGCATGGAGTTCGAGTTTCGTATGCCTCTGGAAATGCTCGGCTCGCAACGCCACTTCGGCATTTCGTTTGTTGACGTCGATGAGGTCGAGTTTCGGGAGATCGTCCGGATCACACCGACACTTTCCAAGGCAGACAAAGAGGGATTTGATCTGGTCGTCCTGCAATCGCCCGAAGTTCGAAGGATTGTCGAAGGGCTCGCCTACGCCGGCGCCCGCATCACCGTGCTCGATGAACGTGGCCGTGTCCGTGCCGAAACGGGTTCCACACCCGTGCCTGAAGTTGCCGTGAACCCCACTAGTTTTCGCGATCGCCTGCGCAACATCTTCGATCCCATACGCCCGATTCTGCACTTCATCACCACAGGTGAACGATACGATGAAGGGGCGGTGGTGTTTGCCAAATCCGAGCGGGAAGCGAGGGAGGTCATCGAGTCTGCACTACAAGGCAAACCCATCGCGCGCCGGCGCGTATTAAGTGCCGAACAGACCATCATCATGGCGGCACATCCAATTACCTCATCTAACGGGGAAGTGGCAGGCTCCGTGGTCATCGAAGAGAACATCGATGCCATCATCAGCTTCCAGCGCTCCAGCCTCGAACAGGTGGTCTTGGTTTCAGTGGTCAGCCTTCTCCTGATGGTGTTGGCGTTAATCGCTTATGCCGCGCGGCTCGCCTGGCGTATTCGTAATCTGCGCCGCGAAGCGAGCAAAGCCATCGACGCCTATGGTCGCCTGCGCACGGTTTCGCTTCGTGCGGAGATGCAGGCAGGTGATGAGATCGGTGACCTTGCGCGCAGCGTTTCCGGGATGTTGGCGAAGCTACAACAACACAACACTTTCCTGGAAAACATGCCGCGCACGTTGCGGCATGAAATCAACAATCCGCTCAACATCCTCAGCACGTCGCTCGACAACATGGCCACGGAAGTTCCGGGTGTAGCCAGCAGCAAATACCTCGACAGCGCCCGTCGTGGTGTTCTGCGCATCGGCTCCATCGTGCAGAACCTCGCCGATGCCGCCAATCTCGATGACGCATTGCAGTCCGAAGAGATGGAGATCATCGATATCGGCGAACTTCTAGAGAACTACGTCGCCAACTGTTCGATATCGCACCCGGCGTGCACTTTCGTGTTCAGAGGACCGGGGCATCCGGTGTACGCGGAAGCAGCGGACTATCGCATCGAACAGATGATGGACAAGATCATCGACAACGCCATCGACTTTCATCGCGCCAACAGTCCCATCAAAATACAACTGGATGCATCAAAAGATTCGTTGCAAATCACTGTCGCGAACCGCGGCCCCACACTTTCACCTAAAGCCGAACGGACGTTGTTCGATTCCATGGTCAGCCATCGTGCCCAGGACAACCGACTCCACTTCGGCCTCGGGCTGTATGTCGTACGGGTGATCGTCGAACATCACAGGGGGTATGTCCGGGCCATGAATCTCGTCGACGGATCAGGGGTCGCGATCATGGTGCAATTGCCGTTGGCGCTGATCGACGAGCAGAAATCCGATTACCCGAAAACGGCAGCTCGCTCCTGAACGTGGCTGTCAGAAACTCGACAGGGACGGGTGCATCGACTCGAAGTGGATGGCGCCCCAAGAAGGACTCGAACCTTCAACCTGCCCCTTAGGAGGGGGCCGCGCTATCCTTTGTGCCATTGGGGCGTGCCCTGTATTCTATCCCGGCACTCCCCGAGCTTCAGCTTGATCTGTTCCTTTCTGAAATTGTCCCCTTACAACCGAGATGCCGACCGGGGTTGTACCTGAGCGCTGGTCTCTGTATGGTCGCGACCCCGCAGTGCATGCCCGACGTGATACGACTCGGCCGCAGCCGGCCCAGATTCTCAAGTTCGCGTCGTTCAGAACGACGTCGTTCATCCGAGCTTTACCGCGGAGCTCCTCCGCCCCGATCCAGGACGTGCCATGACTCTTGCGAACCAGGCGATCACCTTCGAATCGCTGAATCTCCCACCCGCTCTCCACAAAGCCTTGCTTGATACGGGTTACGAAACGCCAACGCCGATCCAGGCAGAGTCGATCCCCGTCCTGCTGAAGGGTCGGGATCTGGTCGGGCACGCGCCAACCGGTACCGGTAAAACGGCGGCTTTCGCACTGCCACTTCTCGCCCGACTCGACCTTCGTAATCGTCAGGTCCAAGCGCTGATTCTCGCACCGACGCGTGAACTCGCGATCCAGGTGGCGGAAGCCTTCCAGCGTTACGCCGCCCATATGCCCGATTTTCATGTACTGCCGATCTATGGCGGTCAGGGTTACGACAGCCAACTTCGACAGTTAAAGCGCGGCATACATGTCGTCGTCGGGACGCCCGGTCGCGTCATGGACCACATGCGTCGCGGCACGTTGAACCTTGATGGCCTACAGACCCTGGTACTCGACGAAGCCGATGAAATGCTCCGTATGGGTTTCATCGATGACGTGCAGTGGGTGCTTGATCGAACGCCAGCAGAGCGTCAGCTCGTGTTGTTCTCCGCCACCATGCCCCCAGAAATCGAACGCATTGCGCGTGCCTACCTGCGTGATCCCCACGACATCTCGATTCGTGCAAAAACGGCCACCGCAGAGACCATTCGTCAGCGCTACTGGTTAGTCAGTGGTATGCAGAAACTCGACGCACTAACGCGAATTCTGGAAGTTGAACCCTTTGAGGCGATGTTGATCTTCGTACGTACGAAGACTTCCACCGTCGAACTCGCCGAAAAGCTGGAAGCCCGGGGTTATGGCGCCGCCGCGCTCAATGGTGATATGGCACAGAATCACCGTGAGCAGATGATCGGACGGCTAAAAAATGGATCGCTCGATATCCTGATTGCCACCGATGTTGCCGCGCGAGGGCTTG
>SYFY01000129.1 GCA_005799745.1 Gammaproteobacteria bacterium | reverse complement strand
GTTGATGGCCTTGGCGCTACGACGCTGATCATCGTTTACGTCTTCTGGTGAGGTACCGAAGACCTCGCCAGCGGTGGCGCGGTGAATGTCGAGGCCGTTGGCAAATGCGTTTCGCAGTGACGCATCGCCGGAGAGGTGCGCCATGATGCGAAGTTCAATCTGCGAATAGTCTGCTGCAAGGATCCGGTATCCTTTTGGCGCAACAAAGGCCTGGCGAATACGCCGACCCTCCTGGGTCCTAATCGGGATGTTCTGTAAGTTCGGATCTGACGACGACAAACGTCCCGTTGAGGCTACGGCCTGATGATAGGAAGTGTGGATTCGCCCGGTGCGTGCACTAACTTGTTGTGGCAGTTTGTCCGTATAGGTGGATTTGAGTTTGGCGAGCCCCCGATAGGCCATGATGATGCGCGGCAGTTCAAATTCCTCCGCAAGTTCTTCGAGCACCGGCTCTGCAGTTGAAGGCTGACCACCGGGTGTCTTACGCAAGACCGGAATACCCAGACGCTCAAAGAGAATTTCCTGTAGCTGTTTGGGGCTGTCTAGGTTGAACTCTGTCCCTGCGGAAACCCACGCTTCGGACTTCAGTACAATGAGCCGTTCTTCGATAAATCGGCTCTGTGCCCGAAGCATATCCGCGTTCACTAAGGCGCCGAATCGTTCCATGCGGGATAACACCGGAATGAGCGGCATTTCGATGTCACGAAACACTGCCGTCAGACGTTGCTCTGCTGAGAGCTTCGGCCACAAAACCTGGTGAAGCTGCAAGGTGATGTCTGCATCTTCCGCGGCGTACTCTGCTGCGGTGTTTACATCCACCTGGTTGAAGGTGAGTTGCTTGGCACCTTTGCCGGCGACGTCCTCGAACAGGATCGTTTTCACACCAAGGTATTTCATCGCCAGGTCGTCCATGTTGTGGCGACTTGCGACACTGTTGAACACGTAACTCTCGAGCATTGTGTCAAACATGCCGCCTCGGAACTCAATGCCGTAATTGGCAAGCACACTCATGTCGTATTTGATGTTCTGACCCACCTTTGCGATTCGTGGATCTTCCAGAAGTGGTCGCAGTCGCTCGAGGACTGTAGTGCGATCAAGCTGCGGTGGTGCTCCGAGATAGTCGTGGGCCAGTGGGACATAGGCGCCTTCGCCCGCCGTTACCGCGAACGACACGCCCACGATTTCCGCCTGCATGTAGTCGAGGGAGGTGGTTTCGGTATCAAACGCAAACACCGTCGACTTGCTGAGTCGATCGATCCATTCGTCCAATACACGCACGGTGGTGATACTAACGTAGCTGCGAGTCTGTACCGCCATCGCAGGTTGTTGCGTTGGGGTCTCCACCGGCGCTGCGAGCTCATCCACCCAGGTACGGAATTCAAGTTCAGCAAAGAGAATTCGTAGTGTCTCCAAATCAGCAGGCACACTGACAAGATCATGCACGCCCACTTCGAGCTCGACGTCGCACTTGATCGTGGCGAGCTGACGAGAGACCGGCAAGATATGGAGGTTGTCACGTAGGCTCTCACCAACCTTTCCTGTGATCGTGTCGGCGGCTGCAATGAGTGCATCCAGTGAGCCGTGCTCCGTCAGCCATTTGGCAGCGGTTTTCGGACCAACTTTCGGGATCCCCGGAATGTTGTCAGCCGTGTCGCCGGTGAGCGCGAGGTAATCAATGATCCGTTCAGGCGGAACACCGTGTTTGGCAATAACACCTTCTCGGTCGAAACGAACATCTTTCATCGAATCGAACAACGTGACATGGGGTGACACCAGCTGTGCCATGTCTTTGTCACTGGTGGAGATTACGGTATCTCGTTGTTCCCGCGTCGCTTCCGCAGCAAGCGTGCCAATGACGTCATCGGCTTCGACCCCTGAAACCATCAACAACGGCAAACCCATGGCCCGGATGATTCGATGGATAGGTTCAATCTGCTGGCGGAGCTCATCGGGCATCGCCTCGCGATTGGCCTTGTACTCCGGGTAGAGGTCGTCTCGAAACGTCTTCCCCGGCGCATCAAACACCACCGCGATCGGGCTGCCCGCATAATCTCGGGCGAGTTTACGGAGCATGGCAATCACGCCACGAACCGCACCCGTTGGAAAACCGGAAGAGTTCGACAGATCCGGCAGTGCGTAATAGGCACGAAACAGGTAAGACGACCCGTCGACCAGCAACAAAGGTGCGGCTCCTCCCGGAGTTGCTTTATCGGCAGATTGCGTCACCATCCTCTCCACGTTTGAAACTCTGTCGTCGATGACTCTACACCACGCCAGCCTGTTCAGGATGAAGCGAAGGCTTACTCCGGTCCTGCTCGCCTTGCTCTGCGGAAGCGCAGTCGCCGCCGAATCGGACGATGATGGTCCGGACGTGACGATCATCGCCGGCGCAGATCGGACGATCTACGAATACTGGCAAAACGGGCACCTGCGCCGCGTGATGATCGTGCCCGCGATGGGCAAGCCGTATTACTTGAGACCTGCTGACCATACGCGTGGCCATGGCGAGTTGGATCAAGCGGGTATGTTGATTCCCAGCTGGGTCATCGTTGAATTTTGAACGCTCGAACTCTGCTTTCTCAGCACGTAGCCGAAGAAGCGTTGTCCTTCTTCGATGTCGGTCGTTTACTCCGCTATTCACCCACGACCGGTGGGATCGAAAATTCCAACTACTTCGTCAGCACGACCCAAGGCGAATTCGTACTGACGCTCTTGGAGCGCGAGCCCTACGCAGGACCCGAGTTCCTGAACTTGATGCTGGCGCTCGATGCCGCAGGACTCCCCGTGTCAACTCCGCTACCGGATCGTCAGGGTCGATTGGAGTTGGTGGTGCAAGGAAAGTCGGCGCTGTTACAACCCCGTCTCCCGGGTGGACATGTGCGCGTGCCAACCGCGTTACAACTGACCGCGCTCGGGCGCCTGGTTGCACGAATTCACATCGCGGCGAAAACGATCAGCACCCGTATGCCGGCATATCCTCGTGATGCGGGGTGGTTGCAGTCGACTGCCGCTTCCTTGAGTGGCCAAATTCGCTATAACGCGGCGGCGGCGCTTGAATCCTCAGTTGCGACGCTTAGCTCGATACTCGCACGAACGGATGCCCAACAATTACCTTCAGGGGTGATTCACGGCGACATATTCCGCGACAACGTCCTGTTCAGGGATGGTCAACTGACGGGTATCATCGACTTCCACCACGCCGCCCGCGGCACACTCATCTATGACCTCGCGGTGGTTGCCAATGACTGGTGCTGCGATGGAAGCGGACAGCTCAGTCTTGAAAAAACCATTGCGCTGCTCAAGGGCTATCACGATGAGCGTCCTTTGACGCGCCAGGAACTCTGGTTCTTTTCACCGTTTCGACTCTATGCTGCTACCAGTTTCTGGTTATCTCGCCTGACCACATTCGTGCACGCCGCCCGCAGTCAGGCAACGCGTACCAAGAACCCCAGGGAGATGGAGCGAATCGTCGCTTCACTATTACGCGGGTTTGAATATCTCGATGAGCGGCTTTTCGACGCAAGACGCCCGATTCTCTGAAGTGTCTGGGTGAGCGAGAAAGTTCGCCGACCGCTGATTCAACCCTGGGGGTGACGCTCCCACAGCGAGTAAGCCGCTTCTCGAACGGTCTTGGCGCTGTGTGGTTGTTTGATGAACCCCTTATAGTGACCTTGGGGATTGATGATCACGATGTTGCCCGTATGGTCGACCGTGTACCCACCAGCGCCATCCGGCACTTTTCCAAACGCTACATTCACCTGAGTCGCGAACGTCGCGAGCGCTTCCCGCGAGCCCGTTACCCCGCCGAAATTCTCCGAGAAAGAGCGAACGTAACGCCCCAAGGTTTCAGCATCGTCGCGATCCGGATCAACGCTGACGAGGACACCACGCATGGACGTCGCGACGCTGGGTGATTTCGATGCCAGCTCTCGATAGGCCTTCGCCATTTCCGCCATGCTGGTTGGGCAAACGTCAGGGCAATTCGTGAAGCCGAAGAAGACGAAGCTCCATCGACCTTTAAACGATTCCGCCGTGACCGGCTGACCACGTTCATCAATTAAGCCTTCGATGATCACTTCGCGAGGTGTTGGCAGCAGGACGACACCTAGTTCCTTAAGACCTTCGTCATCAAGGCTGACGGGCCGTAGAACTTTGATCACGAACAACACGAGCACCAGCGCAATCAGCCCGATGCAGAGGAGAACGGTTGTACGAACGGAGCCGGTCATCAAGCGATCGTCGGGAGCAGGTAATGGTCCGCAAGCAGGAATCCGAACAGGACCATCAAGTAGATGATCGAATAACGGAAAGTCTCAATCGGAGCGCGTGGATTGCGGTTGCGTACGAGCTCAATGGCCCAGTACAGAAAGCCTGCGCCGAGGATGAGCGCGCCGGCGAGATACAGCCACCCTGCCATCTGGATCAACCACGGCAACACCGTCACGACTACGAGAATGACCGTGTACAACAGGATATGCAGTCGTGTGAAAGCCTCACCGTGAGTCACGGGTAGCATCGGAATATCAACGGAGGCGTATTCTTCCTTACGATCCAGCGCCAACGCCCAGAAGTGCGGCGGAGTCCACGCGAAGATGATGAGTACCAGAAGCAGTCCCTCTGGATCGACCGAGTTGGTGACGGCAGTCCAACCAAACAAAGGTGGTGCGGCACCGAACAGCCCCCCAATCACGATGTTCTGGGGTGTCGCTCTTTTCAGAAACATCGTATAGATCAACCCATAACCGACCCACGAGGCGACGTTCAGCCAGGCGGTGAGTGGGTTAACGGCGAAATAAAGCAGGATGAAACCGGCAATACCGGTCACCGCTGAAAAGACCAACCCTTCCCGCAAGCCGACTCGACCCGTCGCCACAGGACGATTACTGGTACGGGCCATTCGCGCATCAATCGTGGCATCGGCGAGGTGATTCACCACTGCTGCCGAACCCGCAACCAGACCGATACCGAGCGTTGCGTTAAACATCAAGTCCAGCGGCACCAAGCCGGGTGTCGCGAGGCACATTCCGACGATCGAACACAGCAGCATGAGCGCCACTACACGTGGCTTGCACATTTCCAGATAGTCGCGCCAGGTTGCGACCGGCGTCGCCGATTCGCTCACGGCGGATACCTCAGGTTGGATGGCCCAGGATGGATGGACCAGTTTGGTGGCATTGTCGGAAGGCGCGGAAGTTTACCGTAACGAGGGTCAAGAGCACGAGCGCACCACCGGCGTTGTGTAACGTTGCTATCGATAACGGCAGCACTAGGACGACGTTCAATATGCCTAGCGTGATCTGAACGGCCAGAACTCCGGCAAGCGCGAGGCCGAACAAACTGCCTTCGCGATGGAGTCGCCACGCGAGCCAGCCTCCGGACATCAGTACGATCAGCGCGCCAAGCCGGTGCATCACTTGAATGGTCACTCTGGCATCACTTTCCAGCTGTCCGCCCAGGTAGTTGGGTCCTACGGATTGCATCACGTTGAAGCCATTGGCCAGGTCGAGCGGCGGCATGAGCATGCCATGACAGGTCGGGAAGTCCGGACAGGCGAGCGCGGCGTAGTTCGACGAGACCCAGCCCCCGAGCGCGATTTGAACAATCACCAACCCCATGACCAGCATGCCCGGTCCGTAGAGCTTCCCAGGTACAAACCAGCGGCCGGCAAGACCATTCGTCTGCCGCAAGTAGAGGAGCCAAAGCAAAGACAACGTCGCAAATCCGCCAAGTAGATGAGCGGTCACCACCTGCGGCCACAACTTCAAAGTCACCGTCCACGCACCAAATGCGCCTTGCAAACAAACCAGGACCAAGAGCGCTAACGGCAGCTTCAACGGTGGGCGAGGGGTTTCTTTTCTGGCTCGAACAAACGCCACACTCAAACCCAGAATGACCAGGCCAAGTGTGGAGGCGAAGTACCGGTGAATCATCTCCGGCCAGGCTTTGTCTGCCTCAAACGGTGCATCTGGATAGCGCTCTTCCGCCAATGCCACGTGTTCATCAGAACTTGGCACATGGATGAAACCATAACACCCTGGCCAGTCAGGGCAACCGAGCCCCGCATCTGACAAACGCGTCCACGCGCCGAGGACGACCACCACTCCCGCCAACAAGAATGCGAACAACGTGATTCGGCTTTTCATCATCTATCCGATCTGGGAGAGCCTCAGGAGTTTCTTAAGGTCTTCGAGAACAGGTTTCGGTGGCGTGTCGATGGGGTAACGAAGCACAAGATTTCCAATCGGATCGACAATGTACACACCCGGTTCCAACTCTGCCGGCGCGCTCAACAGTTCTACCTTGTCCTGCTCGCTGCCGATCAGTTGACCCGGTTCCGCGTTAGTCGTGAACATGGCTCGTGCAACACGTGTCGAATCACGATTCAGCAGCACGTGAACGGATTTCAGATCGTGCATCGTCTTCGCACACGTGGCGTCACAGGATGGCGCGACATACCACAACCACCACTTTTCCCGCGTATCAAAGGGCTCACCTTCAGTCGCGAGTGAGTCAATGGTGCGCGCCGGCTTCACAAACTCCCCATGGTTGGTGGTGCCCATAACCCCGCTTCCACTCACCAGGAAGTAGGTGAGCCAGGCTATACCCAACGACGCGAAGGCGATACCGAATAATACGACTACCTGACGCCGACCTCGACTGATTGTTTCTTCACTCATGACGTGCCTTTCCTGACTACCTTTCGACTTTTTGGCGACTCTTACGAAACACGATGTAGTACCCCACGATCAGCACGACGCCGAGCCCAAACCACTGGATGGCATAACCGAAGTGGGTTGCTTTGCCGAACTGAATATCCTGAGGAGGTGCAATGAAGACCCCTTGGGAGCCCGACTCCAGTCGAAGCTCTATCGGCTCAGAACCCGTCCGCAGTGCCATGCGGTCAATGTCACGTTGTTGTACCCGAACGACCGGAAGATTTGGCCACGGATCTTCGCCCCACATGGGCGGCAGACCAAGTTGCGGCCAAGCAAAAACCAATATCGATACCGTCCCGAGCGGTGTCGGAATCTCGGGTAAATTCTCCCGGCTTGCAGGTGCCTGAATCCATCCGCGATTAACGAGATAGCGCTTCCCATTTTCCGCATTAAACGTCTGGATAACCCAATAACCGACCTGACGCTCGTGTATCTGATTGTCGACTAAAAACTGTTGTTCGCCCCAGAGCCCCTTCAATTGGAGTCGTTCAAACGGTTTTACCGTCTCTCCGACCGCTTTGATCGGCGCAGAGAGCTGCAGCAAGAAAGCATCTTCCAGGACCTGCTTTTCTCCCGCACGCTCCAGTTGCCAGAACCCGAGCGACCAAACCACCGGCAGCATGACGACTACGAAAGCTGTCAGTAGCCGGGGTACCCGTGTCACCGCCGAGCCTCGGTGTTAGAGTAAACCATGCTCAAGATCATCATTGCCGTGCTGCTACTTGGCGTGCTTGCCAGTTTGGTGAGCGGTCTTGTCTTTTTGTTCAAGGATACGGATCGACCGGAATCGCGCCGGACGCTGCATGCCCTGGGTGTTCGTGTCACGCTCGCAGCAGCATTGCTGTTAACGATGGCTTATGGGTTTTATACCGGGGAACTGACTATCGGAAAGAGTGCGCCCTGGCATGGCAGGACGCACTCTTCGCCGGAGGGTTAGAGCACGTACACGAAGAAGAAGAGGCACACCCAGACAACGTCAACAAAGTGCCAGTACCACGAAGCCGCTTCGAACCCAAAACAATCATCCGGCTGGAAATGCCCTTTGAAGGATCGAAACCACTGGACGATGAGGATGAACGTCCCAAGTGTTACGTGGAACCCGTGGAATCCTGTCAGGATGAAGAAGGTAGATCCATAAATTCCACTGGACAGCGTGAGGCCCAACTCGTTATAGGCGTGGATGTACTCTTCGGCCTGAAGGATCAAGAAAACTACACCTAGTGCGATCGTCACACCCAGCCATGTGATTAGTGCTCCACGCGCCTTGTTCTTGATGGCGGTGTGTGCCCAGTGAACAGTAACACTGGATGCGAGCAGGATCGCGGTGTTCCAGAAAGGCAGATAGGAAAGCCAATCACTCACCGCGGGCGCCTTCATACTCTCGTTGGGGCCCTGAAAGAGCGTGTTATCCGGGTTTTGCATCACGGGCCAATCCGAAGAAAAATCGGGCCACAGGTACTCACCCGTAATCGCCTTGCCGCCTTCGCCACCGAGCCATGCGACAGAAAAGACGCGGGCATACAACAGTGCGCCGAAGAACGCCGCGAAGAACATTACTTCCGAAAAAATGAACCAGCCCATTCCCCAAACGTATGACCGCTTGAGCATCGGATTGGCCATACCTTCCATATTTTCGTCGATCACCTTTCCGAACCATCGGAAGAGTACGTACGACAGCATCAAGAGCCCGATGATGGACTGTACCCAGCTGCCTTCTTCACCATTCTTGGTGTCGATTAGCCAAGTTCCGAAACCGGTCAACATCAGCATCACGGCAAGACCGATAAAAACGGGGTACCAGCCATTGTGCGGCACGTAGTAAATCGATGGATCGGCCTTTGGGTTGGCCATGTTCAGCTCCTGTTTTAGCTCTTTCCGGTTGCAGACTTCACGAGATCAGCCTCGGCAAAGTCTGAAACATCAAACAACGCATAACTCAAATTAAGCGACTTCACGTGGCCGGGTAGCTCCGCATCGACGATAAATCGCATCGGCATTTCCATGGTTTCGCCCGGCTGGAGAACCTGCCGCTCAAAACAGAAACACTCGGTCTTGTGAAAGTAGTCGGTGGCGAGTATTGGCACGAGTGACGGTACTGCTTGGCCCACCATCACACGATCAGTCGTGTTTTTCACATAGAAGTTAACGGTGTGAAGCTCACCTGGATGGACCTGCACACCGCCTTGTTCTGACCAAAACTCCCACGGCATGTTGCCGTTGGTATTGGTCAGAAAATTCACGCGCACTTTGCGTGACGTATCCACCACTTCTGTCGCCGGCTCGTACACGTAGGCACCACCGGTCTTACCGTTGAGGCCCGTCAGTTCACACAGCAGGTTGTACAACGGCACCAAGCCCCACGCAAAACCGGACATGCCGATGACCAGCAAACCAAGTTTTGCGACGGTACGCCGTGTCTGCTCTTGTACGTCCATTTCCGGCAACAGCTTCCGATTACGAGTGGGCTTCAGCGTCCGTCACTTTGGGCGGGTGCGTGAAGGAGTGATACGGCGCGGGTGATGGCAAGGTCCACTCGAGTCCATGCGCACTTTCCCAAACGCGGCTGGTGGCCGGTTTACCACTTCGAATCGCCTTGATGACGATATAGAGGAAGAACACCTGGGATAACCCGAACAAGAATGCACCGATACTCGACATCATGTTGAAGTCGGCAAACTGCATCGAATAGTCGGGCACCCTTCTCGGCATACCTGCGAGCCCTGAGAAGTGCTGCGGGAAGAACGTCACGTTGACGCCGATGAACGACAGCCAGAAATGCATCTTGCCGAGACGTTCGTCGTACATGCGACCACACCACTTCGGTAGCCAGTAATAGACGGCTGCGATGATGGAGAAGATCGCACCCGGCACGAGCACGTAGTGGAAGTGCGCTACGACAAAGTAGGTATCGTGGTACTGATAGTCGACGGGGGTGATGGCCAACATGAGCCCTGAGAATCCACCAATCGTAAACAACACGACGAAGGCAATGGCGAACAGCATCGGCGTTTCAAACGTCATGCTGCCGCGCCACATCGTTGAGATCCAGTTGAAGACCTTCACG
>SYFY01000014.1 GCA_005799745.1 Gammaproteobacteria bacterium | reverse complement strand
GTGGTGGTCATCATGACCACCAACGCCGGGGCGCAGGACATGAGTCGGCCGTCGATTGGTTTCCGTGAGCAGGATCATCGCTCCGATGGTATGGAAGCGATCAAAAAGATGTTCTCACCGGAGTTCCGCAATCGCCTGGATGCGATCGTCATGTTCGGCTCGCTCTCACGTCCGACCATTCTCACTGTAGTCGATAAGTTCCTCACCGAACTGCAAGCTCAGCTCGATGAGAAAAAAGTCATGGTCGAGATCGACGACGAAGCCCGGGAGTGGCTCGCGCGTGAGGGTTATGACGAGAAGATGGGTGCGCGGCCGATGCAACGCATCATTCAAGAGAAGATCAAGAAGGAGCTCGCCGAAGCAGTACTCTTCGGCAAACTCGCACGCAATGGTGGCACCGTACATGTGACGGTTGAAAACGACGATCTCGTTATTGAAATCGAAGAGTCAGCTGCGGTCGTGCATTGAGCCTACTTGCGAGAGCGGCTTCCAAGCCGCGATTTCTTTCGGCAGAGAAGCTTCTCGGCTTGGAAGCCGCTCCTGCAGGTTTTACGAATCGATAGCTATTTGCGGAAGGTGATTCGACCTTTCGTCAGGTCGTAGGGCGTGAGTTCAACCTTGACCTTGTCCCCAGTCAGAATACGAATGTAGTTCTTGCGCATCTTTCCGGAGATGTGGGCGGTAACGATGTGGCCGTTGTCGAGTTGTACACGGAACATGGTATTCGGCAGTGTGTCGACCACGGTACCGTCCATCTCGATCTGTTCTTCTTTGGCCATAGGCTCCAACAGGGGTGTATAGGGGGGCTAAGTTAGGGTGTTTGGGCGCGCGAATTCTGCCTGACCCGGCCTTTTCAAAGCAAATCAGTTATCGCCTTAGGGGAACTCTGATTAATTGGATATTTTCGTCAGAACGAGGCGAGAGGAGCGTAGAAAAATCGCGGAAATACAGTAGTTCCGCGATTTTTTGGAGCGACGATCAACGAAGTTATGGCGGAAATAGACATTAATCAGAGATTCCTTAGGGAAACACCCGATTAATCAGAGGTCCCTTAGTGTGGCAAGCGCCTCTGATTGAGGTGGTCCACCTTTAGCGCAAATCGACCCAATTCCCATTCACAAGCAACTGCACGGGACGGAAATTGGTCTTGTAACGCATCTTCTCTGAGTCCCGAATCCAGTATCCCAGAAACAACCAGGGCAAATTGAGCGCTTGGGTGATGTGAATCTCCTCGAGAATCATGCGTGTTCCCAGACCACGCTTCTCGAGTTCCGGTTCAAAAAATGTGTACACCGCAGAAAGACCTTGTTCGAGCCGATCGAACACCGCCACCGCTACCAGTTGTGGTCCGAGCCACGCGCAAAGAAAAAAAGTTGTCGCCCAGGGGCTCATGAGAAATGAACGGAATTGATCTTCAGATGCGGGGAACATATCGCCATCACGATGACGCCCCGCGATGTAGCGTTCGTAAAGATTGAAGACCTGCGGCGACCAAGCCGCAGGCGCCAATTCAAACCTCAGGTCTTCATTGTCTCGCACACATCGTCGTTGCGCACGATTGGGTTCGAAATCACTTACACGAATACGGGTCGGAATACACGCCGTGCATCCACCGCACTGAGGTCGATACAGATGTGAACCACTGCGGCGAAAACCGACGTGGGTGAGTCGACCGTACATTGTTGTGCTGATGGTTTCGCGTGGATCCAGAAAAAGCGTCTTCGCCTGGCGATCATGAAGATAGCTGCACGCGTGTTCCGGGGTGAGGAAAAACCGGAGTTCCGTGGATTCGGATTTCATACCGCCGAGGCCTGACGAAGTTCATGGAGATCATCTCGCCAATCGGCGTCCATCTGCCACTTGCCCATTCGATCTCCTGTCCTTTGGCCGGCCTCAAGGAGCGAGAGGAAGTGCCGCCGCGGCATCGTCGTCACGCCCAGTGTTGTCAGATGTGGATTCGGCAGCTGGCAATCGATCAATGTGAAACCCCACCTTCTGAGCTGGATGTGCAGCGCGACAAAGGCGATCTTCGATGCGTCAGTTGCATGCGAAAACATGGACTCGCCGAAAAAGAGCGATCCGAAGGAGAGTCCATAAAGCCCACCGACCAGCGAGGCTTGCTGCCAGACCTCAACGGAGTGTGTGTATCCCCGCTCATGCAATTTGAGATAAACCTGCTGCATACGAGGTGTGATCCAGGTGCTCGACTCTTCCCGGTCTGATCGCACCGCGCAGCCTTGAATCACGCCGGCGAAGTGGGTGTCCATACGCACTTCAAAAGGGCGGTTCCGAACGGCTTTGGCCAAACTGCGCGTCACCCGGACGTCGCCGGGTCGGACAGCCGCGCGGGGATCCGGACTCCACCACAGGATGGGTGAACGATCACTGTCGAACCACGGGAAAATGCCCTTCCGATAGGCGGCTAGCAGCCATTCCGGCTCGAGTTTGCCGCCTTTGGCGAGAAGGCCATTGGGTTGTGCTGATTCGGGAGCGGGAAACTCAGGAGCCCACTCTGAATGCGATGTGCCTTCGCTCATGCGTGTTAGCGGGCGGTGTCGAGAACCTCAACAAAAGGCGCGGCCTTGCGGTGTGATAACAGCAGCTCTCGCAGGGTCTGCCCATCCCGACCTCGGGCGTCCAGGTCATAACCCGCCGCTTTGAATAGGGGAAGAAAACGGGCGAAATCTTCCACACGCATGCTACGGTAGGCATAAAGCAAGATGCTGAAATCCGGGTTTTCGCGATCGCCCATCGGTGGCTTATGCAAAAAACCTTCGATTCGGGCGTCGTCCCACACTTCATCAACGATGGCTTTCTTATCTGGTCGCACGAGGCGGCTCCACGAATTCAGTAGGGCCGCCATGATAGGCGAAGAGTGTTCCTGTGCCCAATGCAGTACCGATCGTGGTGAGCTCTGGAAATTCAAGCCGCAATGCCTTGTATTTCATCAATATTGTTCCCGAATACCAGCAGGATTAGACTTCGCCCCGCCTTCACATTGACAGGACAGGCAGCGCGTTATGCAGGACAGCATTCCGATTCGCGAAATCAGTCTCGTGGCTCTGATCGCGGCGGCGCTTATCGCCGCGCTCGCCATCGGCTCCTATAGCCCCACAGATGTGGCTTTCACGTACACCACTAATCAGCCGGTCAGTGAAAACCTGATCGGTAACTTCGGCGCTCATTTTGCGGATCTCGCGCTGTCGCTCTTTGGTTGGGTGGCGTGGGTCTTCCCACTGATGTTCGGCATCATTGGCTGGCGGCTCTTTCGCCATCGAGAAGAAACTGCAACCTGGGCGGTCACTCTGATTCGGACATTTGGTTGGATCGGTGTCGTTCTCGGACTCTGTGTGTTGATGGATCTGCACTTTGTCGGTGACGGAACGTTACCTTCCAGCACCGGTGGGATGATCGGAGCCTGGTTCGGCGAAGTGGGCATCGGGGTCGCGGGCTGGATCGGGCTGACGCTTCTCATGATCGCCTTGGTGCTGATTGGCGCCCAGGCGGCGGCTGGATTTTCCTGGGCGGTGGTTGCTGAACGTGTGGGCTATGTACTGGAAATCGCCGGTAACCGCCTGTTGGCCATGATCGTGCATTTCCGATCAAAGTCCCCTGAGCTTGCGGCTAAGCGTCAAACCCGACAGAAATCACCACGCAAATCCCGAAAAGCGCCGGTCGAGCCGACTGCCGGGGATGATATCGACGAGGAGGAAGTCGTCGACGAAATTGAAGAGGAAGAGGTTGAAGAGGAGGAAGTTGAAGCGCCAACACCGATCCTTCGCAAACCTCCGGTGATTCGACCGCCAGCACCACCGGTCCGTCGCAAAGCCGAACAACGTCGACTGTTTCAGGCGGGTGATTCCACATTGCCGGATCTCGATCTCCTCGATGGTCCGGACGAGGATGAGCAAAGGGGTTATTCCGACCAGTCGCTGGAGGCCATTTCGCGATTGCTCGAGCACAAACTCAAAGACTTTGGTGTTGATGCCAAGGTCGAATCCGTGATGCCAGGACCCGTGGTGACACGTTTTGAGTTGCAGCCCGCAGCGGGTGTGAAGGTTCAAAAAATCTCTGCGCTGGCCAAAGACCTTGCCCGCTCACTGGCCGTGATCAGCGTGCGAATCGTCGAGGTTATTCCCGGCAAGTCCGTCGTCGGTATCGAAATTCCGAACGAAGTTCGCGAGACCGTTCGATTGCGTGAGCTCTTGGCCTCGGAAGTCTTCCAGGAAGCTAAGTCACCCCTGACGTTGGCACTCGGTAAGAACATCGGCGGAGAGCCCATCGTTGCAGACATCGGCCGCATGC
>SYFY01000128.1 GCA_005799745.1 Gammaproteobacteria bacterium | reverse complement strand
TTTTCTGCGGCATGATCGATGAACCCGTGCAGAAGCGGTCTGGCAGGTTCACGAACTGGAATTGTTGGGATGCCCAGAGGATGAGCTCTTCGCACCAGCGGGAAAAATGCACCATGGTGAGACTGGCGACAGCGGCGAACTCAATGGCGAAGTCACGATCGCTCACCGCATCCAGTGAGTTCTCACAGAGGCCATCAAATCCAAGTTCCGTCGCGACGAGTTCACGTTGCAGTGGGAACGAAGATCCAGCAAGTGCTGCCGAGCCGAGCGGCAGCCGGTTTACCCTGCGGCGGCAATCGCGTAACCGATCTCGATCTCGCAAGAGCATTTCAAACCACGCGAGTAGATGGTGACCGAAAGTGATGGGCTGGGCCGGTTGCAGGTGAGTGAAGCCCGGCATGATGGTGTGGGTATGTTCAGCCGCCTTATTCACCAGTGCATGAAGCAAGGTCGTCATGCTGGTGTCGATGTGATCGATGGCATCACGCAGGTAGAGCCGGATATCAGTCGCCACCTGATCATTACGGGATCGCGCCGTATGGAGCTTTTTTCCGGTCTCGCCGATGAGGTCGGTGAGGCGGCTTTCGATATTCATGTGGACGTCTTCGAGCTGCACTTTCCAGGCGAAACGGCCTTCCTCGATTTCTTTGTGAATGCTTTCCAATCCGGCTACGATGCGGCCCGCTTCGTCATCGGTGAGAATGCCGATCGCCTTCAGCATGCGTGCATGCGCGATCGAACCACGAATGTCCTGTCGGTACATGCGCCGGTCGAAGTTCACCGATGCAGTGAATTCAAGGACGAATTGGTCGGTCGCTTCTTGCAACCGGCCAACCAGTAAAGACTGGGACTCGGAGGGTGAGGTCATGGAGGCCTGAGCCCGTTAGGGTCGTTTTTGAATAGAGGGGTGAGTATATCAACAGGCCAGCAGTGAGCGGCGGCGCACGTTTTGTTGTGCCCGATCTCTGCAACGTCACGGCGTTGACGTTGGTTGTCCTGTTTGCAGAGCTTCTCGTCGTGGTGTTGTGGGTTGCGGGTAATGACGGCACCTGGCTGCGATTCGCGTTGTTGTCGCTGATTGTGCAGTGGGTGGCGCTCACCAGTGCCGGTGTGCTGTGTTTTTCCAGGCGGTGGCTTGATCGGTTGTCTGTCGTCGGTGGTGCCGCTGTAGCCTTTGTGCTGGTCTTGGTGATCACCCTTGTTGAAGGGCTCATCGCGGATCGAATCCTGATGCAGTTCGGACCAGACCCCGTCGACTGGGAGCGAATTGGCGCCATGCTGATCGTTTCCGCCATCATCTCCGGTCTTGTGCTGCGCTACTTCTATGTACAACAGCGTCTGCGCGCAAAAGAGCAGTCGGAACTCCAAGCGCGGCTGCAAGCGTTGCAATCCCGCATCCGCCCACACTTCCTCTTCAATAGCATGAACATCATCGCGGCGTTGATTGCGGTCGACCCCGAAACCGCGGAGTCCGTTGTTGAAGATTTGAGTGAGCTCTTTCGTGCCAGTCTCAATGAAGCCGGTAACCAGGTGCCTTTTGCGAATGAACTGGACCTTTGCGAACGATACACCCGCATCGAAAAGCTGAGGCTGGGTGACCGCCTGCAAATGGATTGGAAGATAGAGGTCTTGCCGGACGGTGTTCGTATTCCGCTGCTGACCCTCCAACCGCTGATTGAAAATGCGATTTATCATGGTGTTCAACGACGTGCGGATGGGGGAACGGTCCAGGTTCGAGCATGGTACGAATCGCCCGATGTACGTATTCGTATCACCAATCCGTTGGCACCAGCGGGTGCTCGACCGAGCAGTGAAGGCAATCGGATGGCGCTCGAGAATATTCGCAGTCGATTGCAGGTCCTTTATGGGGAGCGCGCAATTCTCAAAGCGAATGCAGAGGGTGAAGAATTCGTGACGGAAGTTCGTTTCCCGGCAAAGGGTATAGAGGACAGCGCAGGTTAGGAATCGAGTGGTGTGAGAATTCTTGTTGTCGATGATGAAACACTGGCCCGAGATCGGCTGCGGCGTATGTTGTTGGCCATCGACGGCTGCGAGTGTGTCGGTGAGGCCGGCAATGGCAAGGATGCCATTGACCTCGTCACGGAGCTCTCACCGGACTTGGTTCTACTGGATATTCGTATGCCCGGCATGGATGGTCTTGAGGCCGCCGCTCACCTATCTCGTTTGGAAGAACCACCGGCGATCATTTTCTGTACTGCATACGAAGAGCACGCGATATGGGCGTTCGATCTGCAAGCCGTGGGTTGCCTGCTAAAACCAGTGCATCGAGAACGACTTGAACACGCACTCGGGAATGCGCGACGCGTCAATCGTGTGCGAATCCGCGCGCTGGGCCAGGTGGATGAGTCGCGCCATACTCATATCTCTGCGCGCACCCATCGTGGACTTGAACTCATCGCGGTGGATGACATTCGTTATCTGCAGGCCGACAGCAAGTACGTCACTGTTCGCTATGGGGGCGGTGAAGTGCTGGTTGATGACGCGCTACGGGACCTTGAAGAAGAATTCAGCGATCTGTTTGTACGCACTCATCGTAGCGCCTTAGTGGGGGTCCGTTTCATCACCGCGATTGAAAAGGCATTGGATGGCCAACATCGTTTGCGTCTCAAGGATGTGGAGCAGTCCATCGAAATCAGCCGTCGCCATTTGCCCGGCGTATGTAAATTGGTGAAGTCACTTTGAAAACCCTGACGATTGCAACACGCGAAAGCCAGCTGGCACTGTGGCAGGCGAACTTTATCCGCTCTGAACTCGAGCGTGTTCATCCTGGTCTGGAAGTGCGTCTGCTCGGCATGCGCACCCGTGGAGATCGCTGGCTCAATGCGCCCCTCAGAGAAATCGGTGGGAAGGGGCTCTTCATCAAAGAGCTGGAAGAGGCGCTGCTTGCAGGTGATGCGCAGATCGCAGTGCATTCGATGAAAGATCTACCCGCGGAGGTGCCTGAAGGATTTGCCTTGGGTGCTATCGGCTACCGGGCTGACGTGCGAGACGTCTTGATTGGGTCGCGTGAGGGCGTGGCAGGACTGCGTCCGGGCGCAAAGGTGGGTACCTCGAGTTTGCGCCGCCAGGCACAGTTGCTTGAGAAAAGACCCGATCTTGAGATTCACCCCATTCGAGGCAACGTCGATACCCGCTTGCAAAAACAACAGCGAGGTGAGTACGACGCCATCGTGCTTGCTGCCGCAGGCCTGGATCGGCTGGGGCTGAACGTTCATGACAGCATGCGCCTCGATATCGACGACAGCCTGCCTGCAGCAGGACAAGGTGCGCTCGGCATCGAATGCCTGGCAGCCGATGAGGAAGTGTTCGAGCTGCTGCGGCCCTTGAATGATCTCGAGGTTTTCCGTTGCGTACAGACTGAGCGATCAGTCAGTGCGGGTCTTGGTGCCGATTGCAGCATGCCCGTCGCCGCTTATGCTGTCTCCAACAGCGGCGGGCTCTGGTTGCGAACCCTGCTCGCAAGTGCCGATGGAAAGTTGGTGATCCGAGCTGAGGCTCGCGGGGCTGATCCAGTTGAAGTTGCAACGGCTGCAGTGGAGCAGCTCAATGCACAAGGTGCCAGCGCGATCCTGGCCGGATTGCGCTGAAGTGTTTTGAACGTCTGGATCACCAGGAGTGAACCTGGAGCGACGCGACTCGCGGAGAGGCTTCGTGGACTCGGACATACGGTGCTCGTCGCACCGGTGATTGGCATTGAACGCCTGGCGGTGACCGTTCCAGCTATGGCTTCTGTGTGTGTTGTTTTGTCAGAGCACGCGGTTTCCGCCATCACCGAGCTGAAAACTTCGTTGGGGTTTGTTGCCATTGGCAGCCAGACAGCGACGGCGCTGGAGCAGCGAGGACTAGGCCCTGTTCATGTTCCAGATACCCATGACAGTGCTGGCATCATTCGTTGGTTGGACTCAAACGGTGGTCTTCTCCTGGATTCGCCGGTTTTGATTCTGACCGGCGAAGGTGGAACAGCTCGAGTTGAAACCTACCTTCGCGAGAAACGCATATCGTTTGTTCGTTGCAACGCCTATCGCCGAATTCACCTGGAAGTGGCCGCGAGCGTGGTCGCAGCGGAGGTTGTTGTCATCAGCAGCGGAGATGCCGTTGCTTCGATCAAGAAGTGTCTCGAAAAACTCCGCGACTGGGAAAAGACACCCGTGGTTGTTCCATCAGCCCGAGTGAGTGCGCGAGCGCGCGAGGCTGGTTTTAGCCATATCGTGATCTCTGCGGGCGCCTCCCCGGATGCCGTGGCTTATGCGCTGCGACATGTATGAGTTTTGCGGGGAGGGAAAGAGGGGGACGTTCGCTGCACAATGGGCGCAGAAAAAAGACAGGTCGTACGTGAATGGTGATGCAAAGCCCGAAAGCTGAAACAGGTGGATGAAACGTGAACGCTGCCGCTGGGTCCTCGTATATGCGTGGAAGCATCTCCACCGCGCTCGCCGTGATTTTGGGTCTCATCGCGCTTGGACTGTCTGGTTTCCTGTACTGGCGGCTCGTGTGGAACGACACCAGCGTAGAGCAGAAAACCCAACTCGATACGTTAAGTGCTGAGCTTGAACAAAAAACTGCCGGAATCACCGATGAGGTCACTCGTCAGGTAGATCGGGAACTCGGCTCGGAGTTGCAAAGCCTGACACAACAAAATCTGTCTATCGATCAACGACTCCAGGCCATGGAAACGGCGGTAGCTGACCTGTTGACCGCTCCGGACAAAGATGTACCGGCGAGTGCTGGTGATTGGAGCATCGCGGAAGCAAGGTTCCTGTTGAGGGCAGCGGACTTTCGCCTGCGCACGGAGGCCGATGTCAAAGGTGCACTCGACTTGCTAAGGGAGGCAGACCAGCTTTACGCGGCCGCGGCGGATGCTCGTTTTACTGGAGTACGTGAGGGCATTGCTCGCGACATCCTGGCGCTTGAAGCCCTGCGTGGTGGCGTTGATGTTGAGGGTGTTTATCTCGCGATCGAAGCGCTAAAGAGCGCACTCTCTGAGGCATTAGCAGCGGCTCCGGCGTTATCTTCAGAACAGCAGTCGCCGCAAACACAAACACCGACCCCACAACTTTCAGCTTGGGATGCCTTCGTTGAACGGCTGACGGAACTTGCTCGGGGGCGACGTGTTGATGCGGATACGGTTCGTCCGATTCCTGAGGAGGAAGAGCGGGTCTATCTCGAACGCAGCATTCGATTGGCGCTTGATCAGGCGCAACTTGCGCTGTTGCGGGGTGAACAAGGGATCTTCGAACACAGCCTGCAGAGTGTTCAAGGAAAGTTGCGTAGTGCTCTCCCGGAAAGTGCTCTCCCGGAAAGTGCACTCCCGGAA
>SYFY01000013.1 GCA_005799745.1 Gammaproteobacteria bacterium | reverse complement strand
TGCTCTACCGACTGAGCTACCTGGCCAAAAAGGAAGGCCGCGTATTAAACCGGCCATGTCCGGGAGCGTCAACCTGAACGGCGAGATCGGTTGAATATCGATGATTCACGATCTCACTCAGAATCAACGGTTGGCAGCAGGTAGCGCGTCGGCGGAGAATGCGGCGCTGCCCCTATTCGGGGCGGGATATCCCGGAATTCATCCAAGTCTGCCCGGTCCGAGAGTCAGAACCGATCGGCTACGGAAGTTCTGGTCGGTATTCGCGTTGCGCCTGGCGCATTGCGACCTGACGATTTGACGCTGAAAAGTGGAATGGAACGAGCTGTTTGAATGAGCTTCAAGAGATGACGTATTGCGTAGCCATACATGTGAATGCCGGGCTGATCCTGGTTTCAGATTCGCGGACCAACGCGGGTGTCGACAGCGTTAGTACTCACAGCAAGATGCGAAGTTACGGCATCCCTGGGCAACGACAATTCGTGATCTGTTGTTCCGGCAACCTCGCCACCACACAAGGTGTTTTCGCGCAGCTCGAGCGCGAATTACACGAGCGCGCTCCGCAAAGCCTGTTTAACGTCTCGACTGTCCATGAAGCGGCGGGCTATATCGGTCAATTGAGTCGGAAAGAACAGGAAAAGACCGGAGGTGGCCCGGTTTTTGAAGCAAGTTTCCTCGTGGGTGGCGAAGTGCTGGGTGCAACGTGTCGCTCCTACATGGTTTATCCGGAGGGCAACTTCATCGAAAGCTCCAATCAGGTACCGTTCCTGCAGATCGGCGAATCAAAATACGGCAAGCCCATCCTCGACCGGGTCATCGCCATGGATACGCCGCTCGATCAGGCCGCGCTGTGTGCGCTCGTCTCCATGGACGGCACCATGCGGTCAAACATCACCGTTGGGCCGCCTATCGAACTCATTGCCTACCGCGCCGGCTCATTGCAGCTGGGGCGATACAAACGATTCGAAGAGGATGATGACTACTTGCGTCTGATCAAACGCAGCTGGAACAAAGAAATCAAAGTCGCGTTCGCACGCCTTCCCGAGATTGAGTGGGAGGCGAACGGCGCTCTGTGACTATTCGTGTCGCACTCACACACCGGACAACTTACAAATATGACCGGCGTGTGCAGCTGTTCCCGCACGTTGTTCGCTTGCGCCCCGCGCCGCACTGCCGCACTCCGGTTTCGGCTTATTCGCTGAAAGTCACGCCGGCCGAACACTTCATCAACTGGCAACAGGACCCGTTCGGTAACTGGCTCGCACGTTTCGTTTTCCCGGAACAAACCACGGAGTTCGATGTCGAGGTTTCGCTGATTGCCGACATGACGGTGATCAACCCGTTCGACTTTTTTCTTGAAGAGTCTGTTGAACATTGGCCCTTTGAATACGAGCCGTCACTTCGCCGCGACTTGACACCGTATCTTGAGGTGGCCGAAACCGGGGAAAAACTCGACACGTGGTTGAGTGGGGTTGCGAGAGAAAAAACTCACATCGTCGATTTTCTTGTGGCGCTTAACCAGCGGTTGCAACAGGACATCCGTTATCTCGTGCGTATGCAGCCCGGTGTGCAGTCCTGTGAACAAACGTTGACGCTGAAGTCAGGTTCTTGCCGTGACAGTGCCTGGCTTCTGGTGCAAATACTCAGGCGCCTGGGGTTGGCATCGCGATTCGTTTCCGGTTATCTGATCCAGCTCAAGGCGGATGTTGAAGCGCTCGACGGACCTTCAGGCACTTTGAAGGACTTTACGGATCTGCACGCGTGGGCTGAAGTTTATCTTCCCGGAGCGGGTTGGATCGGCCTTGACCCGACGTCAGGGCTTTTCGCCGGCGAAGGTCACATTCCATTGGCATGCACGCCGGATACGGGCAGTGCTGCACCGATTACCGGCTCGACTACCGCAGCAGAAGTTGAATTCTCCTTCGTCAATGAAATCGAACGGGTTCACGAAGATCCACGTGTGACGCGGCCATTCGCGGAATCCGCATGGCGTCGCATTCTTCGACTCGGCGCGAAGGTTGATGTTGATCTTGACGCATCCGATGTGAGGCTCACGCAGGGTGGCGAACCCACGTTTGTTTCCATCGACGACATGGATGGAGCGGAGTGGAACTACACGGCGCTGTCTGATCGCAAGCGTTCGCTTGCTGCGGAGCTGTTGCAACGTTTACGCGCTTGTTATGCGCCTGCGGGGCTCATGCACTTTGGCCAGGGCAAGTGGTATCCCGGTGAACCTCTGCCTCGCTGGGTGATGTCGTTGTGGTGGCGATCCGATGGCAAGCCGATCGTCAGGCATCCGGAACAAATCGATGATGGTGAGCGGGAATCGGGTTATTCCATCGATGATGCGTTGAAACTCGCCAGGGGACTTGCGAACCGGTTGAAGATTGATCCGGAAAACATCTGCCCGGGTTACGAAGATGTCCTGCAGCACCTGGTTCGTGAACAGCAGTTGCCCGACAACGTCTCCGTGCTCGACTCCAAGCTCAACGACCCCCTCGAACGTGAGCGGCTTGCACGGATATTTTCTGCAGGACTCACTGCGCCCGTTGGCTTTGCATTGCCAATCAAGTGGGAGGCAGGAGGAAAGAAGGGCCGTTGGATCACCAGTCGTTGGCGGTTTCGTTCGGGTGCGATGTTTTTGCTGCAAGGTGACTCACCGATGGGGCTTCGGCTGCCACTCGCTTCGTTACCCTGGACCGAAGCGGTCGAAACGGATCCGGAAGTTGATCCCTTTGCAGATCGCGAGGATCTGCCGGTTGATGAGATCGAGCCATCGACGTCAGTAACTCGCGAAGTGGTGCATACCGCACTTGTCATTGAAGTTCGCAAAGGCAGGATTTTTCTCTTCATGCCGCCCCTCACGGACACCGCGAGTTACCTCGCGCTGGTAGATGCGGCTACTGCGGCGGCAAAGCGTCTGAAAGTCACACTCGTGCTCGAGGGATATGAGCTCCCGAGAGATCCGCGTGTGAAATTGCTCCAAATTACGCCGGATCCGGGTGTCATCGAAGTCAACGTTGCGCCGTTGCGTTCGTTCGAAGAACTGGTCAACCAGGCAGAAGAGCTGCATGCGCAAGCCAGGCTGACTCGGCTGGGTACTGAGAAATTCATGCTCGATGGCCGCCACTCGGGAACGGGTGGTGGCAATCATGTCACACTCGGTGGGGCCTCACCTGCAGACAGCCCGTTTCTGCGGCGACCGGAACTTCTTGGGAGTTTTTTGAGATTCTGGCAGCGACATCCGAGCCTCTCGTATCTCTTCTCGGGCATGTTCATTGGCCCAACCAGCCAGGCACCGCGTGTTGATGAGGCGCGTGACGACCGACTTTATGAGCTCGAGATCGCGCTTGATCAATTACCGGAAGGTGAATCAGATCAACCCTGGTTGGTCGATCGTGCGCTGCGCAATCTGCTCACCGATTTGACCGGCAACACCCATCGCTCTGAATTCTGCATCGACAAGCT
>SYFY01000012.1 GCA_005799745.1 Gammaproteobacteria bacterium | reverse complement strand
TGCCGCGGATCTTGTCGATCTTGTCGTAATCGATTTCCGCAAAAATGATCTGTTCAGTGATGCCCATGTTGTAGTTACCACGGCCATCAAATCCTTTCGGGTTCAGTCCTCGAAAGTCTCTGGTCCGCGGCAGAGCGATGCCGATCAGACGATCCATGAATTCGTACATGCGGCTGCCACGCAAGGTAACCATGCACCCAACCGGCCAGCCTTCACGAATCTTGAAGCCGGCTTCAGACTTGCGAGCCTTGGTGACCACTGGCTTCTGACCAGCAATCGCCGTCATGTCGCCAACAGCGAAATCGAGGATCTTGCGATCACCCACTGCTTCGCCAACGCCCATGTTGAGGCTGATCTTCGTCAACCGCGGAACCGCCATCACGTTGCTGAGCCCTAGCTCTGACATGAGCTGTGGCCGAATCTCGGTGGTGTAGCGTTCGTAAGATTTCATTGCCTCGAACCTCTTTATCGATCTTTCTAATCGATCTACTTATCCGATCTCTTTTGTCGATCTCTTTTAGACGATCTTGGTGCGTGATGATTTGTAGACGCGCACCTTTTTACCGTCTTCGATCGAATAGCCGATCTTGTCCGCTTTGCTCGTCGCCGCATTCCAGATCGCCAGATTCGAAAGCTGGATAGGTGCTTCCTGATCGACGATACCGCCACGCTTGCCGCGATTCGGATCGGGGCGTTCGTTCTTCTTCACCATGTTGATGCCTTGCACCAACGCGCGACCATCGTCGAGCACGCGGATTACCTGGCCGCGCTTGCCTTTGTCGCGCCCTGCAATCACCAGGACTTCATCACTCTTTTTGATTTTCGACATGCTTGTACTCACAGAACTTCTGGTGCCAGCGACACGATGCGCATGAATTTCTCCGTGCGCAGCTCGCGGGTGACCGGTCCGAAAATACGGGTGCCAACAGGCTGCTGCTGGTTGTTCAGCAAAACCGCTGCGTTCTGATCAAACCGGATCAACGAGCCATCAGGACGACGTATGCCTTTCTTGGTGCGAACAACAACGGCGTTCATCACCTGGCCTTTTTTGACTTTTGCGCGCGGGATGGCGTCCTTGACGGTCACCTTGATGACGTCGCCAACGCTGGCATACCGACGATGCGAGCCACCGAGCACCTTGATACACAGCACTCTGCGCGCGCCGCTGTTGTCGGCGATATCCAGCATGGTTTCGACTTGAATCATGGCTGTCCCCTCAGACGTCCTGCGCCCGATCGTCGATGCTCTTCAGCATCCACGTCTTGGTTTTCGAAATCGGGCGGCACTCGATAACCGTGACCGTGTCGCCGATGTTGCAATCATTGTTCTCGTCGTGTGCGTGCAGCTTCTTGGATTTGCGCACGTACTTGCCGTAGACCGGGTGCCGTTCACGACGCTCGACCAGTACGGTGATGGATTTTTCCATCTTGTTGCTCACGACCGTTCCCGTCACCGTTCTTGGGTTGGTGCTCTTTTCCTTTACGGATGAGCCTTCTACCGGCGTGTTGCCTGCCTCAGCCAATTTGTTTCTCCCGGATCACGGTTTTCACTTTGGCGATATCGCGCCGATTGGTCTTGAGCAGGTGCGTTTGTCCGAGCTGACCGCTGGCCCGTTGCATGCGCAGACCAAAGTCTTCTTTGCGCAAGCGAACGATTTCCGCGTTCAGTTCCGCCACCGATTTTTCGCGGAGCTCTTTCACGTTCATGCCTTCAACACCCCTGCTGCAATCCCGTTCATGCCTGTCGCCATCTCAAGCCACCGCACGACGGACAAAACTTGTCTGGAACGGCAACTTGGCTGCCGCGAGCGCAAACGCCTCACGCGCCACGTCCTCCGTAACTCCCTCCATCTCGTAGAGGACTTTGCCTGGTTGTACCAAGGCTACCCAGTACTCGACGTTGCCCTTGCCCTTACCTTGCCGCACTTCGAGGGGCTTCTTGGTAATTGGCTTGTCCGGGAACACGCGAATCCAGATTTTCCCGCCTCGCTTGATCTTGCGGGTCATGGCACGACGCGCAGCTTCGATTTGGCGAGCTGTGAGCCTGCCGCGGCTCACCGACTTCAGACCAAACTCGCCAAAGCTGACTTTGCTGCCACGCTGAGCCAGGCCACGGTTGCGGCCCTTCTGCTGCTTTCTGAATTTGGTACGTTTCGGCTGTAACATCTCTCTGTTCCTTCGTTACCCCTGCGGGCCTTATCCCACAGACCGCGACACACTTTGCACCGCGGGTTTCGCGCCTTCACAGATTCGTCAGGCGCATAACGTTTTCTAAATCGTCTCTTATCCCGCGGCTTGTGCAGCAACGTCCTGGGGACGCCCCAACACTTCACCCTTGAAGATCCACACTTTCACGCCAAGAACGCCGTAAGTCGTATGCGCTTCCCAGGTGGCGTAATCGATATCGGCACGCAAGGTATGCAGCGGCACCCGCCCTTCGTGATACACCTCTGAGCGAGCAATCTCTGCACCTCCGAGGCGGCCTGCGACCCGAACCTTGATACCTTCTGCGCCGAGGCGAAGGGCATTCTGGATCACTCGCTTCATCGCCCGGCGAAACTGCACGCGTCGCTCCAACTGTTGCGCGACGTTCTGCGCGACCAGCAGCGCATCCAGCTCTGGCTTACGAATTTCTTCGATGTTGACGTGCACCTTGGCCTTCATGCGGTTTTCGAGTTCGTGCCGCAGACGCTCAACGTCTTCACCCTTCTTTCCGATCACGATGCCCGGCCGCGCGGTGTGAATCGTCACTCGAGCATTCTGCGAGGAACGCTGGATATCAATTCGCGAAATCGATGCCTGCGACAGCCTGCGCCTAAGGAAGTCTCGAACTTCCAAATCGTTCAGCAAGTACTTGCTGTACTGCTCACGATCCGCGTACCAGACCGACGTGTGGCCCTTGGTGATACCGAGCCGGATGCCGGTTGGATTGACTTTCTGACCCATATGCAGTGTTTCCCCTTATGCGCCGACTAGGCCCCGACCTGATCCGATACCCGGACGGTGATGTGGCAGGTGCGCGTGCTGATGCGATCTGCCCGGCCTTTCGCCCGTGGCTGAATTCTCTTCAGCGTGAACCCTTCGTTGACGAATACCTCAGATATAACCAAGTCATTCACGTCAGCGGCCTCGTTGTTTTCCGCATTCGCGATTGCGGATTCGAGAACCTTGCGTACGAGCTCCGCGCCTTTCTTGGTGCTGAACGTCAGCACGTTGAGCGCCTCACTCACTGGCTTGCCGCGCACCTGATCGACCACCAGCCGCGCTTTCTGCGCTGATAGTCGCAATCGTTTCGCGGTTGCACTCACTTCCATCGTCTTCTCCAGACCTTTCTTCGGACTATCCGGCTTATCGCTTCAGCCCCGGATCAACCCTATTTCTTCGTCTTCTTGTCGGCTGCGTGGCCACGGAACGTCCTGGTTGGGGAGAACTCACCCAACTTATGACCCACCATGTCCTCAGAGACAAACACAGGTATATGTTGTCGGCCGTTGTGCACTGAAAGCGTCAGCCCGACCATATCCGGCACGATCATCGAGCGACGCGACCACGTCTTAATCGGCTTGCGATCTTTAGCGGCAGAGGCCACTTCCACCTTCTTGATGAGGTGCAAGTCGATAAACGGTCCTTTGTGCAACGATCTCGGCATGTTCTAGTTTCTCCGGCCTTAACGCTTCGAACGCCGACGCACGATGAGGCGATCGGTTCGTTTGTTCTTGCGGGTCTTGTAGCCCTTGGTCGGCACACCCCACGGGGTAACCGGATGACGGCCACCGGAGGTCTTGCCTTCGCCACCACCATGAGGGTGATCTACCGGGTTCATGGCGACACCACGTACTGTCGGCCGCACACCCGCCCAACGCTTTGCACCGGCCTTACCGATGGAGCGCAGGTTATGTTCGCTGTTGGAGACTTCGCCCAATGTCGCTCGACAATCCACCAGCACCCGACGCATTTCACCGGAGCGCAGCCGCAGCGTTGCGTAAGTGCCTTCGCGGGCAACCAGCTGACAGGACCCACCGGCACTACGCACCATTTGCGCGCCCTTGCCAGGCTTGAGCTCAACACAATGGATCACGCTACCGAGCGGAACACTGCGCAGCGGCATGCAGTTACCGGCACGAATCGGCGCGCCTGAACCACTGATGAGTACATCGCCTGCGACCACGCCCTTCGGCGCAATGATGTAACGACGCTCACCGTCCTTGTACTTGAGCAGCGCGATGTTCGCTGTCCGGTTAGGGTCGTATTCGAGACGTTCAACGGTCGCTGGAACGCCGTCTTTGTCACGCTTGAAATCGACAATTCGGTAGTGCTGCTTCTGACCACCACCTTGATGGCGAGTGGTGATGCGTCCTGTGTTATTACGACCACCATGACGCTTCTGCGGCTCGAGTAACGGCTTGTATGGCCCGTCCTTGTGCAGATCGGGGTGTACGACGCGGACAACGAATCGTCGGCCCGGTGATGTTGGTTTGGATTTGACGACAGCCATTGCGATGATTCCTAGTCGGTCACCAAGAAGTCGATGTCTTGCCCTTCAGCAACACGGACATACGCCTTCTTCCAATTTTTCTTGCGTGAGGGTCCACGCGCCGTTCGTTTCACTTTGCCTTTCACGTTGGCGGTCGTGACACCTAGCACCGTGACCTTAAAGATGGTCTCTACGGCTTCCTTAATCTCAGGCTTGGTCGCATCGACGGCGACCTTGAACGCGTACTGATTCGATTTGTCGCCTAGCATCGACGACTTTTCGGAGACGTGTGGCTCGCGAATAACGGTGTATAGACGTTCCTGCTTCATGCCAGGCTCTCCTCGATCTGCTTAAGCGCTGCGACGGTAACCAGTACGGAGTCGTGGCTGATGAGGCTGACGGGATCGACGCTCTGCACGTCGATGACATCAACATCCTTAAGATTGCGAGCGGACAGGTAGAGGTTCTCGTCAACACTCTCGGTAACGATCAAGACGCTGTCGAGGTTCAAGGCGCTGAGTTTGTCCATGAGACCTTTCGTCTTGGGGGCTTCCATAGAGAAGCTTTCGGTGACGACAAGACGCCCTTGGCGAATCAATTCAGAGAAAATGCACTGGAGCGCGCCACGGTACATCTTGCGATTGACCTTCTGACTGTGGTCACGCGGCACTGCTGCGAAGATTTTTCCGCCGCCCCGCCACAACGGGCTTCGGATGCTGCCGGCGCGTGCACGACCAGTGCCTTTCTGACGCCAGGGCTTCTTGCCACCACCACTCACCGCGGCTCGAGTTTTCTGGGCTTTAGTGCCTTGTCGACCTGCTGCCATATAGGCAACGACGACTTGATGCACTAAGGACTCGTTGAACTCACGATCAAATGCAGTTGCGGACACTTCGACACTTCCAGCGCTAGCTGCGAGGCTCAAGTTCACGCCGCACCTCCTTTCGGAGTCTTAACTTTGTTGGCGGGGGTGATTTGCACATCACCACCGACCGGGCCGGGTACCGCACCTTTGACCAGAATCAGATTGCGTTCGGTATCCACGCGCACGACTTCAAGATTCTGGGTGGTGACGCTCACGTTGCCCATGTGGCCGGACATTTTTTTGCCTTTGAAAACACGCCCCGGGGTCTGACACTGACCGATGGAGCCGGGCGCTCGGTGAGAAACGGAGTTGCCATGGCTGGCATCCTGAGTGCGGAAATTCCAGCGCTTCACGGTGCCGGCAAAACCTCGACCCTTGGAAACACCGCGAACATCAACCATTTGGCCTGCGGCAAAAATACCTACGTCCATGGCAGCCCCTGGGGATGCACTTTCTGGAATGGTGTCCACGCGGTATTCATGGATAGAACTACCAGCCAGGGTTTTGGCCTTAGCGAAATGGCCCGCAGCTGGCTTGCTCACGCGAGACTGCCGAACCTCGCCTGCCGTCATCTGCACAGCTGTGTAGCCGTCCGTTTCCGGCGTCTTGATTTGAGTAATACGGTTCGGAAGCACTTCGATCACGGTAACCGGGATCGAACGCCCGTCTTCCGTGAACACTCGTGTCATTCCGCTCTTTTTTCCTACCAGGCCGATTGCCATCGTATTCCCCATCAAACTCGCCCCCTCGCTTTCGAGAAGACGCGAACCGCTTACCGCAGACACACCGTGTCCACGCGTTAGCGGCTCTGCACGGTTGCTAGCCCCCTATCGGGACCCTGTCGATTTATTCCGTCCCCCGCGCGAGCGCGGGGTGACTCACTTAATTTAGACTGATCTGTACCTCTACCCCGGCCGCAAGATCGAGCTTCATCAGCGCATCGACGGTCTTCTCCGTCGGCTCGACGATATCCAGCACTCTCTTGTGGGTCCTGATTTCGTACTGGTCCCGAGCGTCTTTGTTGACGTGGGGTGAAATCAGGATCGTGAAACGTTCTTTACGCGTGGGCAGCGGGATCGGCCCCTTGACCTGGGCGCCAGTGCGCTTCGCGGTTTCAACAATTTCCCGAGTCGACACGTCGATCAAACGATGATCGAAGGCTTTCAAACGAATTCGAATCCGCTGGCTATGCACTTCTTGGCTCCACTCCCTACTGTCCGGTCAAAACGATGCGTGTTTGTCATCGGCGACGAGTACTTTGAGTACCCATCATCACTTTGATTGGTGAGCCCCCTCGACCACCAAAGCCCAGTTGTGCTCCTCAGGAATTCTCATTCCTACTTTCCTTTCGTCGACTTTGGGCGACAGTCGCCCCACGCTGCGGAGATTTTCACCGCATCGCGGGGCGCGTTCCCTCATGCACTAGTCATCGACTGAAGGGTGCACGGCACGCTACGTTTCCGTTAAAGAACGCCCTTGAAAAAGGGAGGGCGAATTATACGTACGCGAGTCACTAGCGCAACCACTAACTTCTGACGTCGTCTTTTTTCTTATATTCGCGCGGTAAATCCCGAGGCAACTACTGACATTTGCGCCGGAAACAAGCGGACTGGTGAAGAACCACCACCCCGCTTCGCTGCCGCGTGACTACTTCGTGATATTGGTGACGACTCCGGAGCCGACGGTACGACCGCCTTCCCGGATCGAGAACCGCTGCTGGCCGCTCATCGCAATCGGACTGATCAGCTCAACGTTGATCCGCACATTGTCTCCAGGCATCACCATCTCGATGTCCGCAGGCAACTCCACCGTCCCCGTCACGTCCGTCGTCTCAAAGAAAAACTGCGGCCGATAACCCTTGAAGAACGGCGTATGCCGGCCTCCCTCATCCTTCGACAGCACATACACTTCCGCTTCAAACCCCGTGTGCGGCGTGATCGACCCAGGCTTCGACAGGACCTGTCCTCGCTCCACGTCATCTCGCTTCGTGCCGCGCAACAAAATACCCACGTTCTCGCCCGCTCGGCCTTCATCCAAAAGCTTCCGGAACATCTCGACACCGGTGCACGTCGTCTTCGTCGTCGGCCGTATGCCCACGATCTCAACTTCATCACCCACCTTCACAATCCCGCGACTGATCCGGCCCGTCACCACCGTGCCTCGACCC
>SYFY01000127.1 GCA_005799745.1 Gammaproteobacteria bacterium | reverse complement strand
GTTACCTGGCGTCCTGTCCTGTGGAGCCCGGACTTTCCTCCCGCAGGGTTAAACGGTGAACCGATGCTCCCCACGAGCGACTGCCTGGCCGACTCTTCGGCTTGCATTCTAGACCACAGCGCCAAAGGACATTGGTCATTTCCGCGCTCAAACACCTTCGTCGTCCGAGGCATCCTCCCCCGTCAAGCTGCGATAGACGTCGCGCGCGGTTTCGCCATAGAGTCTGGCGATCACTTTGGCGATCTTTCGAGGCGGGAGCTCTGCCTTTAGCACTCGAATCAGCTCGTCTCTACCAAACTTCTGTTGTGCGTCTCCGTCAGCTTTCGCATCCCCAGAACCCTCCAACAAACAGACAAACTCCCCGCGGTGTTCCGCCTCGATCCCGGGAAGCAGATCCCTCGCTGTACCAAGCAAGATTTGCTCGTGGAGCTTCGTTAACTCCCTCCCGATCAGAATTCGTCGCTCCGGGAAGGCGAGCGCAATGGCCTCTAACGTCGCCACGATTCGATGCGGCGCCTCAAGAAAAAGAGCAGGTCCTCTGTGACTGCCAAGTTCTTCAAGAAATTCACTTCGAGATCCGGCTCTCGCGGGTACAAACCCAACGAACCGAACTCCGACGGCTCCAAAGGGTGATACGGACAACAGCGCCGCCAGAGACGATGCCCCAACGATCGGCACAAGCCTTATACCTGCAGACCACGCCTCCTTCACCAAGAGCGTCCCTGGATCAGAGATCAGCGGCGTGCCGGCATCGGACACCAAGGCGAGGCTTTCGCCTTCGGTGGCGACGAGCCGAAGCAATTCTGCAACCCGACTCGACTCGTTGTGTTCATGCATCGACAAGAGCCGCTTCTCTCCGATTCCGAAGTGCGACAACAGCATGCGTGTGTGTCTGGTATCCTCCGCCGCGATTATCCCAACCGACCTGAGGACGTTGACCGCTCGATAGGTCATGTCATCAAGGTTTCCAATGGGTGTCGCAACCACGTAGATGACACCGGAATCGAGCGCCATGTCTGCAAGAACCTGTATTGCTGCATTTGCCTGCTGGTTTGTGATGATGACAAGCCAGGGGTGCCAAAGCACGCTGCCATCCAGCGATAAGAAAGAGGTCGCGCCTGCCAAAGCGGCCCCTACACAAAAGCACTCAACGCCTAAGCAAACTTCACGGGCGGGAGGCAATGAGGACTTCACACTTCTTCTGGAAGAAGTAGAGCTACATCTCGCCTCCGGTGACCCCTACCTCGCCCTGGTGCTTCTCAGAAGTGTGGACACCCGGATCGCCAACGAATCTTCGGTTTCTCGAACAGCAGCTCTTCGCATCGAAACTTCGATCGCACTGGGCTTGGTCAGCAACGAACTGGATTGGCTCGCCAGCCCCGACATAAATCCTGCAGAGGCGGCGCGCCTCCGTGCGCAGATATGCGATTTTCGCGGCGAATCCGCATGTGTTTTCACACAGCTGAACCTCGTTGCAGCAGCGAGTGATCAACCAGAACAACTGAATGACCGAATTTGGCGAGCGTTGGTTGCCGCAGCGCAGACGGATGCGCCTTCAGCTACACCGAGTGATGAGCTGACGGCCGGCTGGCTTGCACTACTCAACATTGTTAAACGCACGGACAGCCTCGAAGCAGAACGATCAGCGTGGCAAGCCTGGAAACTCTCTCGGCCAGCACACCCTGCTGCTCGAGTACTCCCTGACGCATTGAAGTACCTAGAACACCAATCAGCCACGAACATCTCACAGGTCGCCGTTCTGCTGCCACTCTCGGGTCAACTTCAACCGATTGGGCGCGCGGTGCGAGATGGTTTGATCTCTGCTTACGTCCATGAACTTGCGTCTTCGACAGCCATCAATAGGCTGCCTAAGCTGCGATTCTATGACAGCGCCAGCACACCCATTCAAGATCTGAACAAGCTGGCTCTGGAGGAAGGCGCTGATGCCATCGTCGGGCCTATTCTTCGCGACGATGTACTTGCATTGAAGACTCTTACGCCTCCTGTGCCGGTCATTGCGTTGAACTACATCGACTCGGCCGGAACTGACGCAACAACAAGCACCGCGCCGGCGAAGAGCTTCTTTCAGATGGGCATCGCGATTGAAGATGAAGCTCGTGACATCGCGAAACTCCTAAATCAAAAAGGCTATGAAAAACTCTTGTTCGTGGTCTCGTCAGCAGCGTGGGCAGATCGAGCGCTGAACCAGATTCAAAAAGCCTGGACGCAGAAGCCGCTGATTCTGCGTGTTCGAAGCGCGGGAGAACTCACCGGCCTTGTAGGCGGTGCGCTAACGTCCACACCGGAGTTTGTGCGTAAGAGCCGCGTGCAATCAGTAACAGGGCTAGCCGCAGTGATAAGCCCGGGCAAACGTCACGATGTGGATGGCATCGTAGCGTTGACTGATCCCGTGCAAACCAGCAGCCTCGGTCCGGCGCTTATTTATCACTCGTTTGGACGTATCGACACCTACATGGGCACACAATCGTTCCGCAGCGCCAACGACGTCGCTGGTCTCGGCAATGTGACCGTGAGTGACCTTCCAGTCATGTTCGCGCAAGAGGGATTTGATTCGACGCTGAGGCGTTCGTGGCTCGGTCAAAGTGCTGCGGATATCAGCTTTTTTGCGCTGGGTGCTGACGCCTATCGCCTGTTGATGCGTCTACCGACGGAACACAGCGGAAGCACTCGCACGATCTGGGGAGCAAGTGGTCTACTCATGCTTGACACCGACGGTAGTGTGCGAAGGTCGCAAGGATTCGGCACCTTCCGCAGAGGTTCACTTCAAGCACTTTCACGCGCTAACTAACTGCTGTGCGCGTAAACACCGGACGCTGGATGGAGCACCTTGCAGCAAGTTACGTCACTCTGCATGGCTATCGGATCATGCTTCGCAACTTCGAGAGTACCCATGGAGAGGTGGACATCATTGCGGGCCAACGCGACCTCGTGGCTTTTATCGAGGTTCGCTATCGCGCTCAAGGTTCCTTTGGTAGCGGTCTCGATTCAGTTGATGTTCACAAGCAAAAACGCATCATCGCCACTGCTCAACGGTTCATCCAGCGTTACCCCTCTTGCGAGCACCATCGCTGTCGATTTGACGTGCTATCAATATCGCGGCCAAACTTATTTCCGCACCTTCAATGGACTAGGAACGCATTCACTCATGACGACACTTCGCCTGCCTTTGCTGCTAATGACCCTAACGGTGCTTTCGGCTTGCGTATTTTCCAATGATCCCAGAACACGTACACCCGGCCAGGCGCTCGATGACGAGCTACTCGAAAGAACTGTAGAAAAGCGCATCCATGATTCAAACCTCGACTACAAGGGTTCCAACCTTCACACCGTCAGCTACAACGGTTTGGTTCTGCTGCTCGGCCAGGTACCTTCAGAAGTGCTTCGGGAACAGGCGGTGTCCGTCGCCCAGGGCCTCGATCGTGTTCGAACCGTTCACAATGAACTCACTGTCGGTGGGCCGATTTCCTATCCGGCTCGGACCAACGACGCGTACATCACCTCAAAAGTGAAGAGCAAACTGGTTGCGACGAAGGAAGTACCCGGCTCGAAAATCAAGGTTGTTACGGAAAACGGCGTGGTGTATCTGATGGGTATGTTGCCACAGGCACAGGCTGACCAAGCCGTTGAAGTGGCCAGTACCGTCTACGGTATTCAGAAAATCGTGAAGGTCTTCGAGTACATTGAAGAGTGAATCGTGAGAAACACTGCGAAGAACGCCTAAGTGCGGAAATCACTTCACTGTTGTGAGGTGTCCTCGCCGTTTAGGGTCTTTTGGCGTCGACGACGACTTACCGCCCGCGACGTCATCCGCCTCCACTGACCCAGCAGGATCTACCGGCGAATTCGGCTGCATTTTAGCCGGATACTCGGCCTCAAAGAGCATTCCTTCGCCCGACTCTTTGGCGTAGACAGCCACACAAGCATGCATCGGTGCAGATACTGGAAAGGACTTTCCACCGAACCGACCATCGAACATCACATATTCGTTGGTGACCGAAAAATCCCGAACTGCGACCGGCGACACGTTAAGAACGATTCGTCCCTCAGTCACATAACTCTGCGGGACCTGAACACCTTCTCCTGCTTGAACAACAAGGTAAGGCGTCAATCCATTTTCGGTGATCCAATCGATCATCGCCCGAAGCAGGTAGGGTCGCCTCGGTGTCACTCACGCATTTCCAATTCCGCTTCGGTCAAACTGTCGCGGAAACAGGGCCGCTCAAACATAGAATTCATGTACTTCAGCATCGGCTTTGTGGTTCGCTCGGGAAGGACGATGTCGATCTCTTTGAGTCGCCACAACAACGGCACCACGCAACAATCGACCAGACTAAACTCGTCGTTCATGAAGAACGGTCGTTCGTTGAAGATCGGTGCAACGGCGATGAGACTCTCTCGAAGCTCTTTACGCGCCTTGTCGAGCAACGCCTCCCGCCCCTTGCCAGCCATCAGGACATCTACTTTTGCTGCCCACTCTTTATCAATCCGACTGATCCACAACCGCGTAAGTGCTCTCTGCACTGGGTATACCGGCAGCAGCGGTGGATGCGGAAATCGCTCGTCGAGATATTCCATGATCACGTTGGGCTCATAGAGCACGAGGTCACGATCGAGCAGCGTTGGCAGACTGTTGTACGGGTTCACTTCGCCGAGTTCATCGGGCTTGTTGTTCGGGTCGATATCGATCACTTCGACAGTGACCCCTTTTTCAGCGAGCACCATTCGCACTCGATGGCAGTAATGGTCCCGCGCATCTGAGAAAAAGGCCATCGTCGATCGTTTGGTAACAATGCTCATAAGCACGCCTGGTTACTCCGAGTTGCATTCCGTACCTGAAAGCACGGAGGGGCCCCGAAGGACCCCAAGTGACTGCGGCGACCGGGGATTCCCGGCAACCGGATTAGCGAACGTCTTTCCAGTATTCCCGATTCAACAAATGGGTGAACACCCCAAGTATGATTAGGAAGAGCAGAACAAAGATGCCGATACGGTGCCGGTCAAGCTTCTCTGGCTCCGCTATATACGCCATGAAGTTCACCAGATCGTAGACTGCAGCATCGAACTCTGCTGCGGTCATCGACCCAGTATTCTCTTCGACAACCAACCGATCTTCGCACTTCTCTTTGAGGATCGGCTTACCCGGCACCGATGGATCACGTCGCTCAGCGCCACTGGGCAGGACGTCAGGAACATTCACACAGAGCTTCCGCTGCACGCCCTGTAGCGGCAGTAGCACATGAGGCATACCGACGTTTTCAAAGACAGCATTGTTGACGCCAAATGGTCGCTTTTCGTCGAGATAGAAAGTCTTGAGATAAGTCGCAACCCAATCGGTTCCACGCACGCGTGTGACCATCGTCAAATCAGGTGGCGGATTCCCGAACCATGATTTGGATTTATCGGGGTTCATCCCGTTAACCATCAATTCACCGATTTTTTGACCGGTGAATACAACAGTATCGAGCGCAACCTGGTGAGGAATCGCTAAATCGTTGGCGGTTCGCTCATACCGTTGAAACCGCAGCGAATGGCAACCGATGCAATAGTTCATGTAGAGCTTCATGCCGTTCTGCAGCGATGGCAGATCACGCGCATCCGCGTCGAAGGGTTCCAACGGGTACTTTGTTCCTGCAGAGTTGACCCAAGCCGCTGTAAAAAGACTGATTAGCAGACAAAGTACCCTTGCCATCTGTCGCTGCTTCATGACGTCACCCTTTCCGGCTCAGGCTTGGTTTTCTCAATCCGCGTGTACCAGGGCATTAGAACGAAGTATGCGAAGTAGATGATTGTGCCCACCTGTGCGAGCGCGGTCGCAGCAGGCGATGGTGCAATGGTTCCGAGATAGCCAAGCACCACGAAGCTGATCACGAAGAGACCGAGCATCACTTTCGACCACATGCCTTTGTAACGGATCGATTTCACCGGTGATCGATCAAGCCATGGCAGCACCGCTGGGACCACGATCGCGCCAGCCATCACCACAAAGCCCCAGAATTTGGCATCCAGCCCGAGCAGCGGATAAGTCGCCGCACGTAACATCGCGTAGAACGGTGTGTAGTACCACACCGGTGCGATGTGATCAGGTGTCTTTAATGGATCGGCCATTTCAAAGTTAGGCTTTTCGAGGAAATACCCACCGCCATCCGGGAAGTAGAAAACAACCACACAAAACAGGAAGAGAAAGATCACAGTCGCGTGAATATCGTGCACGACGTAGTAGGGATGGAACGCGATGCCATCAACTGGCACACCATCCGGACCTTTGTTCTTCTTGATTTCAATACCGTCCGGTCCCAGCGACCCAACGTGATGCAATGCCACCAAGTGAACAAAGACCAGAATCACCAACACCAAAGGGAGCGCGATCACATGCAGTGCAAAGAAGCGGTTCAGCGTGATTTCCGACATCAGGAAGTCACCACGTACCCACTCCATGAGATCCCCACCCACGACGGGAATCGCACCGACCAGAGATACGATCACCTGTGCGCCCCAGTAGCTCATGT
>SYFY01000126.1 GCA_005799745.1 Gammaproteobacteria bacterium | reverse complement strand
GTGACCATGCCGGTATCGTGAGGACGCGGCGACACTTCACTGAACCAGACGGTATCGCCTTTAACAAAGAACTCCACACCAAAGAGACCTCGACCACCAAGTTGATCGGTAACGAGGCCTGCAATCCGTTCCGCTTCAAGTTGTGCGGCCTTGGACATCGGCTGCGGTTGCCAGGATTCACGATAGTCACCCCGCTCCTGACGATGGCCGATAGGCGGACAGAAGCTGGTACCCCCCGCATGCCGCACAGTAAGCAGCGTGATTTCGTAGTCAAAGTCCACAAAGGCTTCAACGATCACCTTGCGCACGCCGGTGCCCCCTCGTGCGCCACTTTGTGCGTAGTCCCAGGCCTTGGCGGCAACTGCAGGTGTGCGGACGGTGGACTGACCTTTACCTGAACTCGACATCACCGGTTTCACCACACACGGCGTGCCAATGCGCGCAATCGCTGCGTGGAACTCCGCTTCGCTCGCGGCGAACGCATAGCGGGAAGTGAGGATGCCGAGGGTTTCTGCTGCGAGTCGACGAATACCTTCACGGTCCATCGTCAGTCGCGCTGCGCGGGCCGTCGGAATCACATGCCAGCCTTCATCCTCGAGCTCGAGCAACGTCTCTGTGGCGATGGCCTCTATTTCAGGAACGATGAGATGAGGTCTTTCTTTTTCGATCACGCGACGCAACGCCGCACCATCCAACATCGTCACGACATGGGAACGATGTGCGACCTGCATGGCCGGCGCGCCTTCGTAACGATCAACGGCAATCGTCTCGACACCGAGTCGCTGTAGTTCAATCACCACTTCTTTACCGAGCTCACCACTGCCGAGCATCATCACCCGCGTCGCACCAGGCGCGCCCGGAGAGCCAATGGATACCGACAAATCAGGGCTGCCAGACATCAGCACGCTCCTGACTGGCAAGTTCCGCGGCGAAGCGGCGACTGTTCTGAACATAGTGTTTGGCGTTACGCAGGAGACCGGCCGCCTGCTCCTCAGTAAAGGTACGAACGACCTTGCCGGGCGCACCGAGCACCATCGAGTTGTCCGGAATTTCCTTGCCTTCACCCACGAGTGCTTTCGCGCCAATCAGACAGTTCCGACCAATCTTCGCGCCGTTGAGAATGACCGCGCCGATGCCAATCAAAGAGCCTTCACCCACTGTACAGCCATGCAGCATTGCCATGTGGCCGATGGTGACGTTGCGACCGAGAGTCAGCGGAAACCCAGGATCGGTATGTAGTACGGCACCATCCTGCACATTGCAGTTTTCTCCGATGGTGATGAGTTCGTTGTCACCCCGAAGCACCGCGCCGAACCAAACGTTGGCATTTTCTTCGAGCAGCACGTTGCCAATGACGCGGGCACTTTCGGCAACAAAGTAAGCGCCTTTGGCTCGCACGCGTACGTTCCCTAGAGACATTAACATGTGACTTCCCCACCTCGTTCGTTTTTTTCGATCAATCCGCTACGCACTCACATACGCCTTACAGAGCACTCGTATTCGCCCATACGATCCCCACGCATAGTACCCGACCTTGACTGGCCGCTGACAAAGCAGCCAGCCAGGCCGACAACGGATTGTCGGCCCGCAAATCCAAGACGGCAGTATTGGGTTTGGCGCGAGCGGGTAACGCCCGCGAAATCTGAAAAAGTCCGCGGAGGGGCTTTTTCAGCAAGACAAAAAGGAAGTGAGGTTTTAAGCCCAATGCGTGAGCTACCAGATTTTGATGTACTGGTGAACATGGCCCGCCACAACCCCAAGGCCCTTGAAGAGCTCAGGAGCAGGCTCACCCAACAGGTCGTCGAGGCACAGCCCGACCCGACCAAGCAGCAGCGCTTGCGTGGTCTCGCCTTCCAGATCGATATGAAGCGGCAGAAGGCGCGAAACCCCATGGCAGCAACCATCCGCCTTTCGGAAATGATGTGCTGGAAACTTGCGGAGCTGAACCGCTGTTTCCTTAAACCCGAAGACGTGCTCGACGAGATCATTCCTGAGTCACAACCGTTCAAGGTATCAGTGCTCGAGTTCAAAAAACCGCAGCACTGATCGCTGCCAGCACAGTCGCCACTCAATAAGCCGAGCTAGAATGGCCGCATGAACTTTTGCAGCCATTGTGGCCAATCCGTTGTTTCTCGCATTCCCGAAGGTGATAGCCGACCGCGTTATATCTGCGATGGCTGCGGCACGATCCATTATCAGAATCCGCGTGTGGTGACCGGTTGCCTGGTGACCTTTGAAGACCGCGTCTTGATGGCGCGTCGTGCCATTCAACCGAGACATGGCTACTGGACTCTCCCTGCGGGGTTTCTCGAAAACGGTGAGACCGCCGCCGCTGGCGCAGCGCGCGAAACCCTCGAAGAGGCTTGCGCGGTTGTAGAAGGGCTAACGCTCTACACGATGTTCAGCCTGCCACACATCAACCAGATCTATACCTTCTTCCGCGCCGAGCTGAAGGCACCGGAGTTCGAAGCAGGTACTGAATCACTCGAAGTGAGGCTCATGCGCGAAGACGAGATCCCGTGGGACGAACTCGCCTTTCCGGTAGTGACCGATACGCTCAAGTTCTATTTCGAAGACCGACAAACCGGACGCTTCCCGGCTCGTCATCGCGACATCATTCGCTTACCCAGACCATCTAGGACCACCTAGGGTGACCTGATCCTCAACCGATCGCCTGTCGTGCGTTGCGGAACAGGCGCAGCCACGGGCCATCCTCTCCCCAATTTGGGTCACACCAGGAATTCTGGATCGAACGGAATACCCGCTCTGGATGCGGCATCAAAATCAGCACTCGTCCTTCTGCTGCGGTAAGTCCGGCTAGCCCCTCAACCGCACCGTTGGGGTTCAGCGGATAACGAGACGTCACGTTGTAGCCCTGATCGACGTACTGCATGGCGATCTGCGAACCTGCCTTGAGGATTGCGAAGTGATTCGGATGATCGAACTCTGCACGCCCTTCGCCATGCGCCACAGCAACAGGTAAAACGCTGCCTTGCATGCCGTCGAGCCACGGTGAGGCCACGTCATTGATCCTGAGCATTACCGTTCGTGCTTCGAATCGTTCAGAACGATTGGTCACAAAACGTGGCCAGGCTGCGGCGCCAGGAATCACGGACTTGAGCTGCGCCATCATCTGGCAACCATTACAGACGCCGAGCAGTAGGCGGTCTTTGCGAACATAGTCGGCAAAAGCTTCGCGGAGCCTCTCATGGAACAGCACCGACTTCGCCCAGCCACCACCACCGCCCAGAACATCACCGTAGGAAAAGCCCCCACAGGCGGCGGTCGCGACGAAGTCCGGGAGCGAAACCCGGCCACTTAAGAGGTCTGTCATATGTACATCGACGGGTGCAAAGCCTGCGGCGGCAAACGCGGCGGCCATTTCCATGTGCCCGTTAACGCCCTGCTCACGCAGGATTGCGATCTTGGGTTTCGCCGTATGGACGGCAGGCGCCCTAGCTGGAAACACTGCCGGATCAAATGTCAGTCGTGAAGTCAGACCACGTGTAGGCACCGTGATGCCCTCGTACTCCTCGTCAGAGCAACCCGGGTCATCCCGACGACGCTGCATTTCATAACTGGTTCGTGCCCATAGCTGTTCGAGTTCTGCACGGGTGCTGCGGAAGATCTCTCGACGTTCTGACTGGATGATCACCGCTTCATCTGAACGAACGGTCGCCACTGTTCGGGCAACAACGCCTGCACCACGTGCAGCGGAAAGCAGCTTCATTTCGGTCTCTGCAGCGACCTGAACTACAACCCCAATCTCTTCGGCGAAGAGCTCTGGGATCACATCGGAACCGACCACCAGATCAACGCCTACACGACCCGCAAAGGCCATCTCGGCAACCGCAGCGAAAAGTCCACCATCTGAGCGGTCGTGATACGCATGTAACCAACCGCTCGAGCGACTTTGATCTACGAGCCTCAGCAGCGCCCCGAGATCTTCAGGTGCAACGTCGGGAGATTTATCTCCCACTTCACCATAACACTGTGCCAATGCACTGCCGCCAAGGCGATGGTCTGCGCTGGTTGCCAGAAGTACAAGTTTCGAACCAGCGACCGGCTGCAACTGCGGTGTCAACGTCTTCGCTGCATCGTCCACAGGCGCAAACGCACTGACAATCAACGTAAGTGGAGAAACGACTTCACCACCCGACCAGCGCGTGCGCATGGACAGGCTGTCCTTCCCCACCGGAATGGCGATGCCGAGTGCAGGGCAAAACCGTTCGCCTACTTCTGTCACGGCTTCAAACAGCGCCTGATCTTCGCGACCCGTTCCTGCGGCTGCCATCCAGTTGGCTGACAGCACAACACGTTCGCGCGCCGTAACGTCCGCACTCCACAAATTGGTCAGCGCTTCTGCCACCGCCAACCGTGCGGATGCGGCCGCATCGATCAACGCCACAGGTGAACGTTCACCCATCGCCATCGCTTCACCACGATTCGTGTGGTAACCCGACAACGTGACGGCAGCATCGGCTACCGGAACCTGCCATGGACCCACCATCTGTTCACGTGCAACTAGCCCGGTAATGCTGCGATCACCAATGGTGATCAGGAACTTCTTGCTGCCCACGGCGGGAAACCGCAGTACTCGGCGAATCGCTTCGTCGAGGTCGTGCTGTTTGGACTGCAGACCTCGCACCGGTGCAGTTGAATTCACAAAGGTCCGTGTCATCTTCGGTGGTTTGCCGAAGAGCACATCCATCGGCAGGTCGACGGGCACCTCACCGAGTTCACGATCAGTGACGTGCAAGTGTTTGTCAGTGACCGAAGTACCCACCACCGCGAAAGGACACCGTTCCCGCTCACAGATCGCAGCGAACGCCGCTACCGCTTCGCGGCGAATACCAATGACATACCGCTCCTGGGCTTCGTTACACCAGATTTCGTGTGGCGCCATACCTCGATCGGCATTGGGTATGTCACGCAGCTCAAATCTCCCACCGGAACCTGCGTCTTTGACGAGCTCTGGTAGAGCGTTGGAAAGGCCCCCCGCGCCAACGTCGTGACTCAGCAGAATCGGGTTGTCTTCCCCTAAGGCCACACAGGCATCGATCACTTCCTGACCGCGACGCTCCAT
>SYFY01000125.1 GCA_005799745.1 Gammaproteobacteria bacterium | reverse complement strand
TAGAGCTTGTCATGAACTTGCATGGAGGTTCCCCCTTAGAAGTAGAAACGAAAGCAGACGAACAAATGGATGGTCCTGTCCGGACCACGGATTTTAAGAGGCAGCGAATAAAACACAATTCGACGGGCCAGCCAACTCTGTGGGTTGCGGCGATCGAGAATCAACGCGGCGAGCCCGATTTGCGCCCGCTCCGGCTGCTGACTATCGTCCAACCCCCCGAGTCGTTGTCTTGTCTGGAATGGCCAAAATCTGGGTAGATGCCGATGCTTGTCCCGTGGTGGTGAGGGAGATCATCGTGCGTGCCGCCAACCGGACCAAGATCGAGGCAATTTTTGTCGCCAACCAACAGGTGAGGTTGCCGCCGGGACCGTTTACTCGATCGCTGCAAGTACCCGGCGGGTTTGACGTGGCCGACCAGGCCATTGTGGATGCCCTCGGTGCGGGTGATCTCGTCGTTACTTCCGATATCCCACTGGCGGCCGACGCCATCGCCAAGGGGGCACAAGCGCTCAACCCACGTGGTGAGCCGTACGATCCAGACACCATTCGCCAGAAGCTGAATCTGCGCGACTTTATGGACACCATGCGTGCATCCGGGGTGCAGAGCGGTGGGCCACCGCCTCTCGGCGAGCGAGAGAAGCAACAGTTTGCCAATGCCCTGGATCGGTATCTGGCCAAGAACCGGGGCGTCTGATGTTTTTGGTCGCTAGACCTGAAACGTAGGCAACCCGAAGGAATTCCGGCAGTCTGCCTGCATGTTCTGGACGATTGCCTCATTTCTGGCCGCGATGGTGGCGTTCTGGTCGGCGGCGTTGGTGATGATGCGTTGGGCGCCGCCGTCGCTCGGTTGGTATCCCCAGTTGGTCATTGGCGCTTCGGTTCTGTACATGACCACCTCGATGACTTACCTCCTGGTTCACGAACTCCTGGTCCAGCAGGCGATAGTGTGGTTTGTGCACCTCGCTTTTGCGCTCAGTGTGCTCAGTTGCTGGTGGTTGACGCTGCGGGTGATGCACCTGCACGGCCAGCCATTACGATTGAGCCGCTTATGGACACATTGGCTTCCGCTCGCGATCCTCGGGTTCGCGTTAGTTGGCGCGTTGTTGTTTGGTGCCCACATTTTTGTCGGCGTGCCGGAATCACGGGACTTCGTTTTGTACCCGTTCTGGTTTGCGTTCGCTGGGTCGCTGATGGTGCTTTGTATAGCGACGATCATTGTTGGCGTTCGCCGTGTCATCAAGACCCACAGCCGCGAGGAACGGGTCCAATATTTCGTCATTCTCGCCGCCATGAGTTTGCCGCTGCTCTTCGGTGTAGCCACCGCTGGTGAAGTGGCGCCTGTGCATCTCATGAACATCGGTTACGGGTTCTCAAGCCTGGTTCTGATCGTCGCGGTGTCGCGTGGCTGGATGGACCATGGCTTGGGTGTCTCGCTCGGCCTTTTGCTCGAATCGGACCAGCATCCGCGTCTCTATGTGAATCAGGCGATGCGGCTGGTGTATCGGAACCCTGCAGCATTGAAGTTGTTTCCAGAGGCGCGTGAACTCGGCGGCGATGTGCTCACCTGGTTTCCGACGGTACTGACCACATCGGGTTGTCGCGGCTTAAGTCCCCGACTGCTCTCGCGATTGGTCAGCGGTGATGCTGAATCCGAATCGTCTCGCCCGCTCCTCTTTTATGTGCGCAATGACCGCAGCCGCTGGTACGCACTTGAGTCCCGTAACGTGCTCGTCGGAGGCAAACCCAGCGGCTGCCTGTTATCACTGCGGGATGAGACCATTCTCGAAAAGTACCGCGAGGCAGCTTTGTCGGCTCGCCAGGTCTTTAGCCTCAGGCGTCTCTCCAGCAGCATTGCCCACCGGTTTAACAACCTCATGGTCAGCGTGGTCGGCAACGTGGATCTCGCTCAGTACGAAGTGGAGAACGAGCCGATGGATCACCATCGGGTGAGGGGCATCCTGACCGATGTGAAAGCTGCCGGTGAACAGGCATCACTTCTCGCAGCGCGATTCGCTGCAGTTGGCGAGGGAGCCGTCGACCAGGTTGGGCTCTTCAATACCACCCTCGACCTCAATGAGCTGATTCGTGATGCGCTCCTGCTGATAGAACATCAGGTACCCCCCCACATTACGCTCGATGTCGCGCTTGCGGATGTGCCGTTGATGGTTGCAATGAGTCCATCGGAAGTGACCGACGCGGTGATCGACCTGGTCACGAACAGTTTGGAAGCGTACGGCACAGAAGCTGGCGTGATCCGTGTTTCGACGGGTCGCCGAGTGGTGGGTCCTGAAGCGCTGCCGGATTTGCTCAATCGTGATGGCATGGCCGACGGCGAGATGGCGTGGCTGCTGGTGGCTGACCATGCGGGGGGGATGCGCATCGGTCTGGACGAAGGTCTGTTCGAGCCCTTTGTCACCACGAAAGCGGGTCGTCAGGGTCTTGGGCTCTCGGCGGTGCTCGCATCGGTCAGTGCCCACAACGGTGGTGTGGATGTGTGCAATGTCGATGGTGGCGCTGCCGTTATGGTCTACCTCCCACGCATCAACGAGGCGGTGACCACCGGTGAAAGTCGAGTCACCGTTGAACCTATTGAACGCGACGGCATTCTTCTCATCGATGACGATGAAGCGGTGTTGCAGGTTCATGCGGCGATGTTGATGTCACTTGGTCATAACGTAGTACCAACTACTTCTCCGGATGCCGCCCTGCAACAAGCGATGTTGCATCGTTTTAAGGCTGCGGTGATCGACGTCTACATGCCAGCGATGTCGGGTGTTGAGCTCGCTTCGAGGCTGCGTTTGCGCGATCCGCGGTTGCCGATTCTCTTTATCGGCGGTTATGTCCATGAACCGTTGAAACTGGATCCATCCGACCGACGTATGGCGTTTCTGCCGAAGCCCTTCGGAATGGACGCACTCTTCCTCAGCCTCGAGAAGATCTGTCAGCAGGACCGTGAAAAGCCAGGTCAGGTCATTCCCATGCCGGGGATTCAGCTCGACCGCTGACGGTTGGCGCGTTCCATAACGACCGCCAAGGCAAAGTCCTTGTCCGTGATGCCACGCGAATCATGGGTGGTGAGCTGGACGTTCACGCGGTCGTAGACGTTCTGCCATTCCGGGTGGTGGTCAACCTTCTCCGCGTAGAGAGCGACCTCCGCCATGAAGCCGAAGGCTTCACCAAACCCGGCAAACTTGAAGTTCTTGCAGAGTTTGCCGTTGTCGATGTGCCAAACGTTGGAGGTCGTGGCGTTGAGTTCGCCAAGACGCGAGATGAGTTCGGCGGGATTCAGCGGCTTTGTCATGACGGTGCATCGTTCCTGAAGGGCAGCCGATTGTGGCGGTGTGTTCCGGACGGTCAAGCGGAACCGTAGGTCACGATGGCTGTGGCATCATGCGCGCTTTCTTGATCCGGAGAATTCTGTGCCTGCACTCCTTCAAAACGTCGATCCCGACGGTCTACTCGAATATTCGGTGGTCTTCACCGATCGTTCGCTCAATCACATGTCACAGAAATTCCAGCAGGTGATGCGGGATGTTTCCGCGATCCTAAAAGAAACCTATAACGCGGAGCAGGTGGTCGTGATTCCCGGTGGCGGGACCTACGCCATGGAAGCCGTCGCACGGCAATTCGCGACCGGGCAGGATGTGTTGGTGGTACGCAACGGTTTTTTCAGTTTTCGCTGGAGCCAGATTCTTGATGCGGGTGGGATCGCGAAACGGACCACTGTGAAGATGGCTCGACCTATTGAAGACCGCAAGTTCGCCGCCTTCGCGCCGGCACCACTCGCCGAGGTGCAGTCTGAGATTTCGGCCAATCGTTGTGCGCTGGTGTTTGCGCCTCATGTCGAAACCGCGTCCGGCATTCTGCTCCCTGACGACTACGTTCGGGGGCTTGCTGATGCGGTTCACGAGGTCGGTGGGCTCATGGTGCTCGACTGCATTGCTTCAGGTGCGCTCTGGGTGGACATGCAAGCCCTCGGAGTCGACATTCTCATCAGTGCCCCACAAAAAGGCTGGAGCGGTTCACCGTGTGCCGGGCTTGTGATGCTCGGTACTCGCGCCATCGAACGGCTCGCACAGACCCAGAGCAGCAGTTTCGCCCTGGACCTTCGCAAGTGGAGCGACATCATGGCGGCGTACGAGAAAGGTGGTCATGCCTATCACGCCACGATGCCGACGGACGGCATTCGGGCTTTCCGTGACGCATCCATTGAGACACGTGCGTTTGGCATGGCGAAAGCCAAAGCCGCGCAGATTGAACTGGGCACTAAGGTACGTAATCTTTTCGCACAGAACGGATTTTTCAGCGTCGCCGCACCCGGCTTTGAGGCGCCTGGTGTGGTCGTGAGCTACACAGACGATGCTGTATTGGCGGGCAAGTTTTTAGGCAATGGGCTGCAAGTCGCAGCAGGCGTTGCCTTGCAGTGTAATGAACCGGAATGGTTCAAGACGTTTCGAATCGGGCTCTTTGGCCTTGACAAGCTGGCGGACGTGAATGGCGCCGTGGATCGTTTGCAACGCGGTATGCCGAGATAGGTTTGGCCTTAACGGTCGTCAGTCACGTGTAGAATCCTGAAGCAGAACAACCCTGGGCAAGAACAATGAAATCCCACGAACTCGATTATGAAATTTTTGGCGACGATATGCAGATCGCGGAGGTGGAACTCGATCCTGGTGAAACCGTGATCGCCGAAGCCGGCGCCATGAACTACATGGATGCAGGCATCACCTTTGAAGCACGTATGGGTGACGGCTCAGAAACGAACAGCGGCCTGATGGGCAAACTGCTGCAGGTGGGCAAGCGGGTGCTGACAGGTGAGTCCATCTTCATGACGCACTTCACCAACGGCGCGAGTGGCAAACTTCGTGTCGCGTTTGCGGCTCCGTATCCCGGCAAGATCATTCCGCTGCAGCTCCAGGATGTCGGCGGCACCTTCATCTGTCAGAAGGATTCATTTCTCTTAGCAGCACTTGGCACAAAGGTGTCCATCCACTTCAACAAGAAACTTGGTGCCGGTTTCTTCGGCGGCGAAGGATTCATCCTGCAGGAGCTCAAAGGTGACGGTCTCGCGTTGATCCATGCAGGCGGAACGGTCATTCGCAAGGAGTTGCGTGGCAATACCCTGTTGGTCGACACGGGCTGCATTGTCGGGTTCACTGAAGGCATCGATTACGACATTCAGCGCGCAGGTAATCTGAAGTCCATGTTCTTTGGCGGCGAAGGATTGTTCCTGGCCACGTTGCGTGGTACCGGTACGGTGTATCTGCAGTCGTTGCCGTTCTCGCGTCTGGCGGACCGCATCATTGCGTCGGCACCCGCGAGTGGTGGCAGTTCACAAGGTGAAGGATCGGTTCTTGGCGGCCTCGGCCGTCTCATCGACGGCGACTGATCAAGAAACATTTTCTGGAGGCTTCATGTTTATCGGCATCAGCAATTTCCCAACGGCCTATTCCATTCGCGCAACAGATCTTGGTCGCGCTTTGGAAGAGCGTGGTTTCGAATCCGTGTGGGTGGTGGAACACACCCATATACCTGCCTCACGTGAGACGCCTTATCCCATGGGTGGTGAACTGCCTTCGATCTACTGGGAAGCGTATGAACCGTTGACCTATCTGGCCCAGGTTGCGGCGGTGACTGAAAAAGTTCAGGTCGGAACTGGCGTACTGCTCGCCGCTCAACATCATCCCATTGCGATCGCCAAACGGATCGCGTCACTTGATTCGTTGACGAACGGGCGGGTGTTGCTCGGTGTGGGCGGAGGCTGGCTCGGCGAAGAAATGCGCAACCACGGATTTGATTTCAAGGACCGCTGGGCGATCCTGCGGGAGCATATCCTCGCCATGAAGCAGTGTTGGACGCAGAAAAACGCCGAGTTCCATGGGCGCTTCGTCAACTTCGATCCGGTGTGGGTGGAGCCGAAACCGGCTCGTGCGGGTGGACCACCGGTGTTGATCGGCGCAACCTCGAGCTATGCCATGAAGCGTATCGCGGAGTATGCCGACGGCTGGTATCCGATCTTGATGCCGGACTTTGATGCCAAGCTCGCCGAGCTCAAAGGTCACATGTCCGAACGGGGTCGGCCGATGTCGTCACTCGACATCACGGTGTTGACACAACCAGCGGATCAGAAAGCACTCGAGAAGCTTCGTGACAAAGGCGTGAACAGAGTAGTGCTCTCGCTGCCGACATGCGGTCGCGGCGAAGCCTTGAAGGTACTCGATGCGTACGCACTGATCGTGGAGTGGGCGAAAGCCGTTTAATCTGAGTCATCGGTCGAAGCCTGACTGAGGAAGAGGGTAGATGGGTACTCAAGTGCGGGATGCGGCCATCGTCGGCATCCATGAATTTCCGTCGCGGGATGTGAAAGGGCGACTCAGTCCCCTGCACATCAAAGCTCAAAGTGCTGCGCGAGCGCTCGACGATGCGGGGCTCAAGTGGTCCGATGTAGACGCGATCTACGATGCCGGTGAGGGCGGCGGGATGCTCGCCGGCCTCACCATCGCGGAGTACTTCGGTATTCGGCCGAACGTCATCGATACGACTGCAGTGGGTGGAAGCTCCTATGAGTTTCATGCGGCACATGCAAAACGCGATATCGCTGCAGGCAAGGCCAAGGTTGCGTTGCTGACCTATGGTTCAAGGGCGCACAGCGCTGCGCAGCGAATCGGAGTCGGTGGCCGTGCTGCGGGTCGACATCCTGCGGACAACCTTGATGTTTTCGCAGGTTCGACGTTGGTATCGAACTACGCTCTCGTTGCACATCGTCACATGCACCAGTACGGTACCACCTCAGCGCAACTCGCCGAGATACCGGTGGCGACGCGCTATCACGCCATGCGCAATCCTGAAGCGGTGCAGGCCATGAAGGATCTCGAGTTTCTCGATATCCGCGAAACCACCGTGGAGGACGTACTGAAGTCGCGAATGATTGCAGACCCGTTGCATCTCCTTGAGTGCTGCATGATTTCTGATGGGGGTGGGGCGGTGGTGATCGCCAGCGCTGACGTAGCTCGGAATTGCCGCAAGAAACCGGTTTGGATTCTCGGATCCGGTGAAGCGACCAAGTATCCCGAGAACGGCGGAGATATCACCATCAGCGCAGCGGCGCAGTCGGGTCCTTCGGCCTTTGGTGAAGCGGGTATTCAACCTTCCGAAATCGACATCGCCATGATCTATGACTCCTTCAGTATCACGGTGCTGACGATTCTCGAAGACTTAGGGTTCTGCCCGAAAGGAGAAGGAGGTCGTTGGGTGGAAGGTGGCATCCTGCGATTTGATCACAAGGGTGGGCCGGCGCTGAACACGGATGGGGGTGGTCTTTCCTCCAATCACCCGGGCATGCGTGGCATCTTTCTGTTAATCGAAGCGGCACGTCAGCTTCGCGGTGAATCGCATTCGCAGGTGCCTGGCGCGCAGCTCGCGGTGGCCCATGGCAACGGCGGTATGCTCGGCAGCCGTCACGCGGCTGGCACCATCATTCTGGGGAGGGACTGATCATGGCAGACATCAAGCCTGTGGCCACACGACCTCTGCCTGATCTCACGGAAGAAGACACCCGGTCTTTCTGGGCAGCGACAAACACGCAGCGTTTTGTCTATCAACAGTGTGGCAGTTGCGGCATGGTGGTGTTTTATCCACGCCAACACTGCACGGGTTGCACCACTGGTCGACTCGAAGAAAGAACATCAGTGGGGAAAGGAACGATCTACACGTACTCCGTCGTTCGGCAGAGTTATCACCCGTTCTTCAGAACGCAGGTGCCTTATGTGGTGGCTTGGATTGACCTCGATGAGGGACCTCGATTCCTCTCGAACGTGATCGGTGTTACCTCGCCGGATCTTTCGCTGATAGGCAAGCGGGTCGAGATCACGTGGGAAGGTCATGAAGGGGTATCGATTCCGTTGTTCAAGCTGATTTGAGCACTGATCCAAACACTCATGAAAAAAAGCGGCGCGGGAGCGTTCGCGGAGACCTAGATGTCAACAAGCGCGCCAACGGAATCGACGCTGGAGCCAGCACCGGCAAAACCCTTGTCCCGCAAACAACTCTTTTTCTACGGCCTTGCGGATATGCCGATCCAGATGGCCATTGTTCCGGTTGCTGCGTTTATTCCGAATTATTACGCAGCCGATCTGGGCGTCAGTCTTGCAGCCATCGCCTGGGTGGTGTTGGTGGCACGTATCTTCGACATGGTCACCGATCCGCTCATGGGCTGGATCTCGGACCGAACCCGGACCCGTTGGGGGCGGCGCAAGATCTGGGTCGCAATCTCACTGCCCATTCTCTGGATTGCCGTGTGGAAACTCTTTTTTCCTGAGCCGCCGGTGGATGAGTGGTATCTGCTCACCTGGATGATCGTGCTCTGGACCGGTTGGACGATCCTCTTTATTCCGTATTACGCCTGGGCAGCGGAGTTGTCGGCGGACTACAACGAACGCACTCGCATCACCGGATGGCGAGCGTGGCTCGGACTCGCTGCCAACGTGATCAGCAAACTGGTTCCGGTGATTGCGTTGCTCGCTTTCGGTTACGGAGGATCGGAAGAGACGTTAGTCATCATCGGCATCATGTTACTGATCTTCTTGCCGTTCACGATTCTGTTGCCGGTCATCTTTGTGCCGGATAGCGCAGTCTTTGTCGCGTCCAAGGTACCGTTGATGCCGGGGCTGAAGATCATGTGGGCCAATCGGGCATTCAAGCGCCTGGTGTTGGCGTTTTTCATCAACACTCTCGGCAGTTCAATCTCGACGGCGTTGATCGTGTTCTACATCAGAGGCGTGGTGCAGGACGAACAGAACAGCATCCTCCAGCTGATGGTGTTCTACGGCTTCAATCTGATAGGTGTGCCGTTCTGGATGAAGTACTCGACCATTCTCGGCAAACACCGCGCCTGGTCGATCTCTCTCATGATTTTCGGCGTCTTGATGCTCGGTTATCTGTTTCTTGGACCTGGCGATTTCTACTGGATGTTGCCGATCACCGCAGTAACGGGATTCCTCGGCGGTTCTTTTGCGGTCATTCCGAATTCGATGAAAGCAGACGTGATCGACATTGATCGTCTAGAATCCGGTGATGACCGTACCGCCTGGTTCTTCTCGGTCTGGTCTTTTGCGACCAAAACCGCCTTGGCCGTGGGTCCATGGCTTGCGTTGAATCTCTTGTCACTGGCCGGTTACGACTCGACGCACCCAACAGAGAATACGGAGGCGGCGACCAATAGCCTCAAGTACCTCTTTGTATTTGGACCCGCGCTTGGCTTCTTCCTCTGTGGTGTGATCGCATGGGGCTATCCGCTCACCGAGAAAAAACACCGGGAGGTGCGGACTGCACTCGAAGCTCGCCGACGAGAAGCAGAATCTGCAGCGTAAGCACAGTGTTTCCCAAAGCGCGTTCATTGCATCTGGACAGTTCCAGCTGGCTTCAGGGGCGATAGGGATACGGAGGCAGCCCAAGCTGGGTTGCCAAAACGCGCTGCGCATCTTCCACGAATTCACACAGCAGCGACCGCGTGTCGCTTGTGTCGATGATGTCCTGACCACTGGCCTCTGCGGTGCGAAATGGTGAAGCGAGAGCCTGCAATTCTGCTTCGATCTCGATACGACGTGCCTCGGGGTCCGGGGCACTTTCAATTTCCCGTCGATAGGCCGCCGATGCGCCACCAGCGATGTGCATCGATCCCCAGCTTTCGGACGGCCAGGCGTATCGTCTGAACATTCCAGTGGGACGATGGTGACATTGTCCCGCCACACCATAGAGTCGACCGATTACGATGGTGCACCAGGGCATACGACTTCCACAGACATAGGACACCAGGCGCGCGCCGGCGCGTTCGATACCGGCTTTTTCCGATTCGAGACCCACCATGAATCCTGGTTCGTCGGCGAAGGAGATGAGTGGCAGATGAAAGGTGTCGCACAGCTGGATGAGGCGCATGACTTTGTCACCGGCCGCCACATCGGTTGAACCGCCTTTGAATTTTGGATTGTTTGCCATGACGCCAACGGGATAACCGTTGAGGCGAGCAAGGCCCGTGATGCGCGACTTGCCGTAGTTCGGCGCGATTTCAAAGAGAGAGTCGTGATCGAGAATCAACTTCAACAGTTTGTGCGCATCAAAAACCTGGCGACGGTTGCGCAGGATCAACGAAAGCAGGGTTTCTTCACGCCGCTCCGGTGAATCATTGATCATTTTACGTGGTGGCATCTCCCAGACATTGGTCGGTAGGTAACTCAGGAACTGACGGATCATCTCAAAAGCATGGGCTTCATCGCGGGCGAGGTTGTCAACGACGCCGCTGATACGAGTATGGATGGCGTCCCCCCCGAGTTCTTCCTTGGTGATGTCATAACCGAGCGCCGCTTTCACCACCGGGGGACCACCCGGAAACAACTGCCTCTTGTCCTTTACCATGACGTTGAAGTGGGCAAGGCAGGCGTTGATCGCGGGCAATCCGGCAACCGAGCCCAGCACGGCAGCAACCATGGGAACACGTGACAGCAGCTCCACATCCACCGTGGACCAGATGTTGCCGTCGGGCAGGTAGGTGCGACCGATTTCTGCGAATGAACGTGCGCTGCCGCCAGCGGCATCGAGCAATCGCACGTAAGGCAGGCGCCACTCGCGCGCACGCTCGTTCGATTTGAGTTCGCTGCCGAGACCACCCGAGCTGCCCCCACCCGAACCACCGCGCACCGTAAAGTCGCCGGCGGTGATGACCACCTTGCGGCCATCGAGCAGGGCCATGCCTTCGACACTGGCCTTTGGCGTAAATGCGGCGAGTTCACCCTGTTCGTAGCGGGCGCTGCCGACCAGGCCCATGAATTCACGAAATGAACCGGAATCCACGAGTGCATCAATGCGCTCACGAACCGTGAGCTTGCCGCGCGCCTTCTGACGGGCAATGCCCTCTGGACCTCCCATGGCCTCCGCGAGTGCCTGACGACGTTTAAGCTCTTCGATCTCGGGTTCCCAGCTCATGGCGCCTCGTGGTTCTGGTCATCGGGGGTGTTACTTATAGCCGCAGCGGACCATTCGGGTCACGGACAGATCACCTTGTGGTTTTGGACGTGGCATTGCGATACTCCGACGCAACTGGCTCGTGCTGGGAGGACCTGAAGATCGATGCCGCTCCTTACTGGTAACAGATCACCGCTGCAGGGCTTGCGCGTGCTGGACCTCTCTGAAGGTGTGGCCGGACCTTTCTGCGCGAAGTTTCTCGGTGATCTCGGCGCGGATGTCCTCAAGGTCGAGAGTCCACTGGGCGATAGCACTCGCACGTGGGGTCCGTTTCCTGAGGGCAACGCAGACCCGGAGCGGAGTGCGTCGTTCTTTTTTCTGAACACCAGCAAACGCAGTGTGGTGATCAACCTGTTGACGGCCGAAGGTCGGTCCACGCTGGAACGACTGGTGTCCACATACGATGTGATCATCGCCGGTGAAACGGCCGGATCACTCGAAGATCGTGGTATTGGCATCGATGTTTTGCGCAGCTGGAGTCCGGCGGTGATCGTCACCACCGTATCCGGCTTTGGTTCATCAGGACCTTATGTGGACTACGCTTGGTCCCATCTGGTGATGAGTGCGCTGGGTGGCTGGGCACATCTGTGTGGTTTGCCCGATCGTGAACCCTTGCAGGCCGGTGGTGCCCTTGCCGAGACGTTAACTGGCGCCTTTGCCGCAGTCGGAACCTTGCTGGCGGTGCTTGGCCGATATCGCCATGGCGGCGGTGAACATGTGGATGTAAGCGCGCAACAGGCCGTGTTGCTTGCTGCTCAAATCCCGACGTTGCGCTGGGAATACTCAGGCGTTGTGCCGCCACGAAACTCAAGTGTTGGCTCCGGTGCCGGAGCCGGTTTCATGTTGCCGACACAAGACGGTTTTATCGGCCTCAACGCCTTGACCCGTGCACAGTGGGGGATGCTCTGTGAGTTTCTGGGTCGGTCAGATATCGCCACCGATCCTCGATACGCGCACATCTCCTGGGTCAACCCGGATGATGCCCTGGAAGAAGTTCGTGCCATTTTCAGGCAGGCGGTGGCGGATCGCAGCGCGTTGACGCTCTTTCATGCCGCCGAAGCGAAGCGGGTGCCGTTCGGGTTGATCCCTGATATCGCCGGACTCTTCGCGCTGACACCTCATCGTGAACGTGGCTGGTTTGTTGAGCTTGAGCATCCGGTGGCGGGGCGGGTGGAGCTGCCGGGTTTACCCTTCAAATCCACGGCGACTGCGCCTCGACCCGATCGGCCACCGCTGCTCGGTGAACATACGGCTGAGGTGCTCGCCGAGTTGGCAGCGTCCCAAGGACACAACGCTGATGTGTTTCACGCTGTAGCTCCTGACGACCTTAATCCGCTGCCGCTCAAGGGGCTGCGCATCCTTGACCTCTCGATGTTTTTTGCCGGCCCTGTTTGCGCGCAGATCGCTGCCGATGCCGGGGCGGATGTGATCAAGGTGGAGTCGATACAGCGTATCGATGGCTGGCGAGGTAGTGCGGCAGCGACCCACGGTTCCGTTCCAGCCTGGGAGGCATCTCCGTACTTCAACTGGGTCAATCGCAACAAACGCGACATCACCCTTGATCTGACGGATTCCCGCGGGTGCGACATCGTGAAGACCCTCGTCCGCGATGCCGATGTGCTGATCGAGAACTTTACGCCGCGGGTCATGGCGAAGTTCGGGCTCGACTACGCGACATTACGCGCCATTAATCCACGCCTCATCATGATTTCGTTGTCCGGGTTTGGAGCAACCGGTAGCTGGCGGGACTACGTCGCATTTGGTATGTCTACCGAGCAGTTCTCAGGGCTTTCCCATCTCACGGGTTATGCCGGTGAAGAACCGTTATTCACGGGCACCACAGGGGGCGATCTTTTTTCCGGCGTGCTGGGTGCAACTGCGGTTTTTTCCGCTCTGTGGCATCGCCATCACACGGGCGAAGGTCAACACATCGACTTCAGTCAGATCGAAGCCTGCAATCTGTATCTGGGTGATGTCATGACGGGCTGGTCGTTGGCGGGTGTGGATCCCGGGCGTGTCGGCAATGCCCATCCGGTTTTTGCACCCCAGGGTTTCTATCCGTGCCGTGAAGGCGGGTGGATCGGCATTACCTGCCGTGATGAACGTCAGTGGCAAGCCTTGGCGTTGCACATCCAACGCCCTGATCTCCTTGATGATCCGGCGTGTGCCACTGCGAGTGGGCGGAAGACGGATCAGAAGCGCCTGGATGCCGCCATCGGAGAATGGACGCGGCATCACGATGCGATCGATCTCATGCACAGCTTGCAGCGAGCAGGGGTCGCGGCGGGTGCGGTGTTGAACGGTCCCCAACTTCTTGCAGATCCTCAGCTGCAGGCGCGCCGTGCATTTGTTCCGCAGGTGCGTCCGGGTCTCGGGGTTCATCACTACCCGGTGCAGCCCTATCAATTCACGCGCACTGAAGCGTCGCCCAACAACCGTGCACCACTGCTCGGTGAACACCTCACCGAAGTGCTGACGGAGCGCGCCGGTTTAACTGACGATGACATCGTCGCCCTGATCATCGACGATGTAGTTGGAACCGTTCCCATCGCCGCACGCTGAACACCGTATCGAGAGGAGGAGAGGTCATGTCCTACATTGAGAATCGTGTCGTTCACGATGCGGACGCACACGTGATGGAGGTCGAGGACTGGCTGACGCCCTTTGCGGATCCCAAGTCCCGCGAGGCGGTACAAAAACTCTTCAACCGCTCGTTCACCGGTCGCAGGGACCGAATCGAGTCGATGCTTGAAAAACAGGACGACCGGGAGTACAGGGCGCGCGACGAAGTCGAAGTGATGGCGCGCAAGAACCATCTCGCGATTGGCGCGTATCGGAAAGAGGATCGCTCGCGGGCGGTCGATCTGATTGGGGTGGTGTCACAACTGGTTTTCCCGACGACAGCCAATGTGCTTCTGGAGAGCCTTGAACATCGAGACGACTACGAGCTGCTTTATGCGATGGCGCGGGCGAGCAATCGTGCCCAGGTAGATTTTTGCAGCGTCGACAAACGACTACTTCCGGTCTGTAACGTGCCCCTCGCCGACATCGACAGCGCTATCAGAATCACACAGGACGCGATCGCTCTGGGGGCTCGCGCCTTGCTGATTCCCTGGGCCTGCCCGAAACATCATGCGACCAGTCACATCGGCCTTCATGGCGTTTGGGCAGCAGCACAGGAAGCGGGACTACCGATCATCTTTCATGTCGGCGCCGCTGACTTTGTGTTGCCAACACAACACAAGATCAACGGTTTGCCGGCAGTGCCTGATTTCCATGGTGGTGATGAGAACTTCCGCTCCATATCCTACATGGCGATTCCGTCTGGCCCACAACAAGCGCTGTCGATGTTGATCCTGGATGGGGTGCTCGACCGTTTCCCGCGGCTCAAGGTCGGCATTATTGAGCTCGGCGCCGTGTGGTTACCGGGTTACATTCGCCAGCTCGACGCGGTACTCGAGGCCTTCGGTCGTCATGAGGAGCGATTGCAACAGCTGGCGCTCAAGCCTTCGGAGTATGTGACGCGTCAGGTGCGTGTCACGCCGTATCCCACAGAGCCTACGGACTGGATTATTCGAAACTCCGGTCCCGATATCTGCATGTTCAGTACCGACTACCCGCATGTCGAAGGCGGCCGCAACCCATACGGTCGATTCCAGAAGTCGACGGAAGGGTTGCCTGATGTCACGCTCGATGCCTTCTACCGGCGGAATTTTGAAAATCTGATGGGGATGCCGACTTAGGCAGGACGATTCCTTGAAGTAGGTCCGATCGTGGAGTCGCTGTGCCAGCAAGGGTTGTGCGTGGCATGATCCCCAACCTTCGGGGGAGGGTTTCTATGTTCTGTCTGACTTCGGCGAGCGGCCGATGACCGTTACCGACGCGCCACGTGAGCGCTTTTCGTCGTATCACATTCTCTTGCTGGGCCTGCTTGGCATCACCACATTGTATGAGGGCTTTGATGCCTCGATGCTGACGCTGGCATCGGTAGATGTTCGAGCGACCCTCGATATCGGGCTCGATGAGTGGGGCATTCTCTACGCCATTACACGAGCCGGCGTGGTGGCCTCGTTCTTCTTTCTCATGTGTGCAGACCGTTTTGGTCGACGCACACTGTTGCTCGTGACGGTCTTTGGTTTCGCCATCGCCAGTGGCGCAACAGCCTTCGTGCAGTCCAAGGAAGAGTTCACCTTCTGGCAAGCCGTGGCGCGTCTCTTTCTTACAGCGCAATACGGCCTTGCCATCATCATCGCTGGTGAAGAACTGCCGGCGAAACTTCGTGGCACCGGCATCACTATCCTCACGGCCATGGCCACCGTCGGTACCGTGGCGATGGCGAAGGCTTCTCCGTTCTTTCTCTTGTTACAAGACGCACCTGGTAACCCGGCCCATGACTTCGCGATGGACCTTGTAAGATGGGGTTCAGAGGCACTCGGCATCGAACACGATGGTGCGCACTGGCGTGGGCTCTATCTGATCGGCGCGGTTCCGCTGTTGCTGATTCCCGTACTGCGCTTCGGAATCCGTGAGACGGCGCGTTATGAAGAGATCGCCAAATGCAGGGTGGACCAGTCACTGATGGCGACACTTCGCTCCCAGTTTTCTGAGGCAAAACAGCTCTTCTCGCCAACCTACCTGCCGCGCTTTCGCATCGTGGCATTGCTCTGGAACTGCGTGCATCTTGTGACGGCGCCATCGGTCGCCTACTGGTCGATTTACGCGCGTGAAGAAGTGGGCATGACCCCCGCTCAAGTGGGTGATGTGGTGATGTGGGCCTACATCGGTGGCGCGTTTGGTCACCTGCTCGCCGGGCAACTGGTCGATCGGCTGGGCCGCAAGATCACTTGTGCTGCGTTCTACAGCATTGCAGCCGTCATGATTGTTGGGCTCTTCCACACCGATACGGTCTTCGGGCAGTACTTCTGGCACATCGCGACTGTGTTCTTTTTCAACTGCGCGATTGGCGCCACACATGTCTATGCCTCGGAACTGTTTCCGACAGAAGTCCGCGCGACAGGTTATGGGTGGACGACGAACCTTTTTGGTCGGATCACGGAAGTCTTCATTCCCATGATCATCGGCCTCTTGATTCCTGTCATGGGCATCTCGTGGGGTATTACGTGGGTGGCGCTTGGACCGATTCTCGGTGCGCTTCTGGTGCTGAAATATGCGCCTGAAACGAAAGGGCTCACGCTCGAGGAGATTCAGGAAAAGCTGGGTAGAACCGCGGTTGCGGGTGATTCCAAATCCCGCATGCCCGCCTGAAGACAGATTTGGCTAACAAGGAGACACACATGAAGTACTGGCGTGCCGACCGTTTTGGTGAGGCCACCGACGTTCTCTACCTCGCAGATCGCGAACGCGAAAATCCCGGACCCGGTCAGGTTGAACTACAGGTCGAAGCCACCGGTGTAGGTCTCCCCGACGTGCTTATGACCCGCGGCAACTATCCGGCGGTGCGGCAGCCTCCGGTGACGCCGGGCCAGGAGATCGCGGGTGTGGTGACCCGAATCGGCGAAGGGTGTTCCCTCAAAGTCGGCGACCGGGTGATCAGTTCAACACGCTTCGCGGAAGGTCATGGCGGGTTCGCCGAATACTGCGTGGTTCCCGAAGCGGCGACGTTACGTCGTCCCGCCTCAATGAGCGCCACAGAAGCCGCAGGTTTCTGGGTCCCGTTCCATACGGGTTACGTCGGCGTCATTCAACGTGGTCAACTTAAAGCAAGTGAAATCTTGTTGGTTCTCGGTGGTGCTGGAAGTTCGGGTTCCGCAGCAATCCAACTGGGTAAGGCGGTGGGCGCCACAGTGATCGCCACCGTTTCAACCGCCGATAAAGTCGCGTTCTGCAAATCCCTCGGCGCCGATCACGTCATCAACTACCGGGATGTTGCGATCAACGACGGCGTGCAGCAGATCATCGGCCGTCGTGGCGTCGACATGATCTACGACCCCGTCGGCGGCAAGGCCTACGATCAAGCCATCAAGTGCATCGCGCGTCACGGTCGCGTGATTCTGATCGGTTATTCGTCGGGTACATGGGCGAAGATCGATCCACTCAACGCGGTGCTTCGCAGCTATTCACTCGTGGGCGCGTTTCCCGGCGCGCGTTCACTCGAAGAGACTCGCGCACAACATGAAGAACTGTGCCGCCTGGCCGAAGCCGGGAAGATCCGCACGCCGATTGATCGGGTGTTTGCATTTGACGAAGCGTCACAAGCCATCGCACGTGTCGCCGGAAGTGAATCGGTAGGGAAAGTGATAGTGCGTGGTGCAACCAGCTGAGCGGTTAGCCGAACAGCTTTCCGGCGCGAATCGTCAGTCCTTCGGTGACACTCAGAAAGTGGTCGCTGTCCACCAGTGGCAAGTTCGGTAGCACTTCCACCACGCAGGCCCGGGTCAGGTGAGCCCGAGCCATCCCGCCGGTGAGATAGATCAGGTCAGGATATCGGTCTCCCTGCGCCAGGACTTCATGAAGCAGGCGACGCAGGTGATCGATGAGTCGCGTCGTCGAGTCACGCAGCGTTTCCCTCGTGAGTTCAATCGCAAGGTCGGGAATCACGAAGCCCAGATTCGCTCGCGTGGCGGAGGAATCACTCAGCCGCACCTTGACGTGCTCCGCAGTTCGCACCAGCCGCCAGGTTCCCCGTCCTTCCTGCAGCTGCAGGAGCCTCGCGCAGCTGCGTTCACCCGACATCTCCGCGGTGTAACGCTCCAGTTGTTCGCGGGTATCCTCGGCGTAGAACCGTTGCTGCGCGTTCACGTCGTTGATGGAACCCGCGTCCATAAAGAGGTGGTTGGGGACCGGCAACCCGCTGTCGCGAATCAGACCGAGACCAAACTCCGGCATGATGCCGTGAAAGGCGAGCAGCTGATCAAAGTCGTTACCGCCGATCCGCTCTCCCGAGTGGCCTAGAATGTCGTCCGTGCGATCGAGCTTGTCCCGCCGTGAGGGGCCAATGCGGATGAAAGAACAATCGGTGGTGCCACCACCGATATCCACCACCAACACACAGATTTCCCGTTCCTGGCGGGATTCCAGTTCCATGGCCGCGGCCATCGGTTCGAAAAGAAAGGCGATGTCCCTAAAACCACCCGCCCGCGCAGATGCTTCGAGTATGTTCAAGGCGCGGCGATTGTCGTCATCCCCGTCGGCACCCTGAAAATTGACCGGGCGACCGATGACGATGGATTGGGGTGCTTCACCACTGAACGTGGTCGCGTGTTCAAAAAGGTTACGCATCATCGCCGTGACGAAAGCGGTGAAGCGGTCCTGGATTTCAGGAGGAACCCCTCGTGCGCCCAGGAAACTCTTCGGGCTCTTCACATAGAACCCTTCACGGGGGGATTGCAGATAGGCTTCTGTGGCTGCAGTGCCGAAGCGGAGTTCTGGCCAGACGCTGGGATTGAGCACAAATCGTGTCGGATCACTCGGCCTTTGTTTCGGCAGGGGGCTTAAGACATTGCGCGCCGGTGCGTGCATCGTCGACGGAATCAGCGTGTGATCATCTTCCAGGGGAACCAGTCTGACTTTGCCTGCTTGCCAGATGCCGATGGCACAGTTGGACGTGCCGTAGTCGAGACCGACGATAATGATCGAGGCACCCGTGTTTTAGGGGGCCGCGCATTTTATGCGGCGAGATTCAGATAGCAAGCCTGTATGTCTCTTTGATCCGCTCCGCGTAAACTCAGGTCATTCAATTGGTTGTGAAGGTCATGCCCGTCGATACCTCCATGCTTGGCGAATCCACACACCCACAAACCCGCATCGCAGACGCCCGTTGGCTGATGGCTTATGCAGCGGGCCTGGGTGACTTGAATCCCCGCTATATGGATACCGCCGCCGGTACAGTCTTCGGCCATCCGGTGTTTCCGGTGTGTCTAGAATGGCCCGTGATCCTGGCGAGTCGGGAAATGAAAGGGTCGGAGCACATCACGCGGGCAGAATCCGCACGTGGCGTTCATGCGGCCCACGACCTGCACATCCTCAGACCGGTCAGAGCCGGTGATCAGCTCACAACGCAGGCGACGATGATGGGCATCGAAGCCATTCGACCTGGCGCCCGCTACCTCACCCGCCTCGATACCACGGATGCCAGGACGGGAGAGTTGGTAGCGCGCACCTGGCAAACGGGGATCTATCGAGGAGTCGCCGTCACTGGCGCAGGTGGGTTCGTTAAAGAACAACCCGAAGTGCCTTCAACAGCCGAGCTTAAGAGTCCTCACGTGGTCTCGATCCCGGTAGCGGCGGGTCTTGCGAATGTCTATACGGAAACAGCGCAGATCTTTAACCCCATTCACTCGGATCGCGCCGTGGCGTTATCCGCAGGCTTGCCCGACATCATCCTGCATGGCACCGCAACCCTGGCCTTGGCCGTGAGTGCGCTTGTCAACCGAGTGCTCGGTGGTGATGCCACACGTGTGCGTCGCCTCGGTGGAGAGTTCCGTGCGATGGTGTTGATGCCTTCAACCCTCCGACTGCATTATGAAAATCGTGCTGGTGTGGCGTTCTATCGCGTGTTGCTCGAATCGGGTGATGCGGCCATTGATGAGGGTTTTATCTGTTATGACTGAGGCGTCGATGATCGTGCGTCGGGTGGATTTCGGCTTTACGCCGGAGATCGACATCGATTTTTTCGCCGATGATCCTATCCGCTCGTACTTGTCCCACGCGTACTGGATGACGATGCCGTACCTCGAGCCCCATTTGATGCGGACAATTCGTGCGGCGATGAACGTCGTGCGGGACGAAACGCTCCTTGCAGAGATGAAGCTGTTTTGTTCACAAGAAGGTCAACACTATCAGCAACACGCTGCTGTAAACCGGATTCTGAAAGCGCGCAATCCGGCGTTCTGTGAACTGGAGAAAATTGAGGCGGACCTGGAAGCGGACTACCACCGCTTCACTGCCGAGAAAGACCTCGGTTGGAATCTTGCGTATGCCGAAGCCTTCGAAGCGATGACTATGACCCTGTCATGCACGCAGATGGAGATGCGTATTCATGATGAGATGACGAATCCGATTCGTGATCTTTATCTTTGGCATATTACGGAAGAGATGGAGCATCGCACCGTGTGTTTTGATGCCTGCCGTGCGTTTGGTGTCAACTGGTGGCGACGGACGCAGATCGGGCGTGAAGCGCGGGCGCACTACCTTGGGTACGTGGGCCGATTCTATGCGGCGTTCCTCGAGCTCGACGCTGCGCGCATCGCCACAAAAGAAAATGAGGAAAAACGCATCAAGCGTGAAGCTTTCCAGAAGTCCTTTGTAAAGCAACATCTTCTGCGCAATCTCGGGACGTGGATGCCGTGGTACAACCCGCGACGAGTGCGCATGCCGGAGCTTTTCGAAGAGATGCGCGTGTACTACTCAGGTCGCATAGTGACGCTCTGATCCTGCGAGTCGCCGTCGCGCGCTTGTGACCCGCTTCACCTCAACCGTTCTTTTCGGCCGCGAAGATGTTCTCGTGTAGCCACGCTGCATGGCGTGGCGCCTTCTTTGTGCGGCTCCACTCATCCACCATCGCTTCGGCGACGTTCTTGAGTTCACGCATCTCTGCGTCTGTGCCTTTGTTGGCCGCGAACTCGAGCCGATGGCCATTCGGGTCGAAGAAGTAGATCGAATCGAAGATGCCGTGATCGATGGGGCCGAGCACATCGACCCCAAGGGATTGCAGGCGTTCTTTCTCGGTGACCAGGAAGTCGAAGCTGTCGACTTCAAAAGCAATGTGTTGCACCCACTCCGGTGTATTGAGGTTGCGGCTCATCTTCGGCGAGTTCGGCAGCTCAAAAAACGCGAGCACATTTCCGCCCCCACAATCCATGAAGATGTGCATGTACGGGTCAGGCGCCTTGGTTGACGGTACGAAGTCTTCGGCAATGGCGAGTTTGAAATCCATGCCGATTACATCGCGATAGAAGTTCACCGTCTCGCGGGCATCGAGACAGCGGTAGGCGACATGGTGGATGCGTTTGAGGCTCATGGTTGTTCTCCGATCGGGCCTTCGGTCGTGAGGCGCCTTAGCTGGTCACGCTCCATGGATTCGAACAGGGCTTTGAAGTTGCCTTCCCCAAATCCTTGATCACGTTTGCGTTCGATGAACTCAAAAAAGATCGGGCCAACCAGGGGTTGCGAGAAGATCTGCAGGAGAAGCTTCACGTCGCCGTTGTCGGTCGAACCGTCCAGCAGGATGCCGCGTTTTTTGAGTTCCGGGGTGGGTTGGCCATGCCCCGGCAACCGCTGATGGAGCATCTCGTAATAGGTGTCGGGAGGGGGTGCCAACAACGACACACCTCGTGAAATCAGACGGTCCAAGGTGACCGTAAGGTCGTCGCAGGCGAAGGCGATGTGCTGTACGCCTTCGCCGTTGTACTCCGCCAGGAACTCCTCGATCTGGCCCTCCGCGTTCGTTCCTCGCGCTTCCTCGTTCAGCGGGATACGGATCTTGTCATCCGGCGCCGTCATCGCCATCGAGACTAAACCCGTCTGCTGGTTACGAATGTCGAAGTGGCGAATCTCCTGGAAATTGAGGTATTTACGATAGAAATTCGCCCAGTACTGCATGCGTCCGCGGTAGACGTTGTGGGTGAGGTGGTCGATCACCTTGAGGCCTAATCCCTGCGGATAGGGATCGACCCCGGGGAGCCAGTGGAAATCGATGTCGTAGATGCTCGATCCTCTTTCGTACCGGTCGATCAGATAGAGCAGGGCACCGCCGATGCCGCGGATGGCCGGCAGGCAAAGTTCCATGGGTCCGGTTGAGATTTCGATCGGCTGAGCGCCGAGATCGAGGGCCCGTTGATACGCGACATGTGCGTCTTTGACCCTGAACGCGAGGCCACAGACCGAAGGACCGTGTTCTTCAGCGTAGTAGTGGGCGAGGCTGCGAATCTCGTAGTTGATGACGAAATTGATGTCACCTTGGCGCCATAGATGGACCTGTTTTGAACGGTGTGTGGCGACGTGGGAAAAGCCCAACCGTTCAAAGATCGGTTCGAGTACGCCGGACTCAGGCGCACAGAACTCAACAAACTCGAAGCCATCAAGGCCCATAGGGTTGTCGTAGAACGTATTCATCGCATACAAGCTCGGCTGCTACGGCGCGATTGTACGCTTGGCCGATGATCCTTCTCCTTTGATTTCATTGAGAAAAATTTTGGGAAAGTGTGGTCTCTCCACGAGGTGTGTCCTCGTGGAGAGACCTGTGGCAGCCTGTGATCGATCAAAGATGGAGGGAGCGAGGCAATGAGCGTTTCGATCAGCGGTACAAACAAAGCACGTTTTGCGGCGGTGAAAGACGCTTTCGCGGCCAACTTTGCACGTGGCGAAGACGTCGGCGCATCGGTCGCCGTGGTGATGGGTGATGAACTGGTGGTCGACCTCTGGGGTGGCACCCTCGACCGTGAAGGCAAAGAACCCTGGCGGCAGGACACGATCATTAATGTCTATTCAACGACCAAGACCATGAGTTGCCTGTCGCTGCTTGTCCTTGTGGGTCGAGGGCTTGTGGATGTCGACGCACCCGTCGCGAAGTACTGGCCGGAGTTTGCGCAGAACGGCAAAGGTGGTGTGCTCGTTCGACACCTGTTGTCGCACACGGCAGGCGTTCCCGCGTGGAACCAGCGGATCGATCCGACGGATCTTTATGACTGGGACAAAGTCACCTCAATGCTCGCCACCCAGTCCACCTGGTGGGAACCTGGCTCGAAGTCGGGTTATCACGCGGTGACCCAAGGCAACCTCGTGGGAGAAGTCGTGCGTCGTGTGGACGGGCGCTCGGTCGGGAAATTTTTTCGTGAAGAAGTCGCCGGACCCATGGGCGCGGAATTTCATATCGGTGTGCCAGCGGAGTTTGATGATCGGGTGGCGAAGGTCATACCCGCGCCGCCTCTGGTTTTTGGCAGTGCCGATGGGTCGAAGACACCGGATCGGGATTCGATTCCTTACCGCGCAGCGAATCCCAGGCTCGCCGCAGAGCAGTCGTGGGATGTGGCCTGGCGACGCGCGGAGATTCCCGCTGCGGGTGGCCACGGCAACGCACGGGGTGTGGCCTTGTCGCAGGCAGCCGTGTCCCATGGCGGCACGTTGCGTGGGGTTCGGTTGTTGCCTGAGTCCACCGTCAACCGGATCTTTGATGTGCAAGCGGCAGGTCGCGATCTGGTGCTTGGGATTGGCGTGACCTTTGGCGTTGGGTATGGCCTCAACTCAACGAAGAGTCCGATCAGCCCGAACGCACGTGTGTGTTATTGGGGCGGATGGGGTGGCTCGTTGGTGGTGAACGACGTGGATGCCGGTTTCACCATGGCCTATGTCATGAACCGGATGGGTGAGGGCACTGTGGGGGACGACCGAGCGCATACGATCCTGAGGGCGATTTATCAGTCTCTGGGCTGACGAACTGCTGATGTTGCAGAGCCGAGGAAAGCCGAGGGCCTGATTTACTTCGAGCCATTGCAACGTTTCCGGGGTCTCGATCATCCAACGATCAACGACCCCGGAGAGCGTCCCGATGCGAAAGCTCAGGAATGACCACCTGCCTGCACCCTCGCTACTGATCTTTGTCACGTTGGTGTCTGTGATTGTGCTGGCCGGATGTGCATCAGGCCGACCCGCCAATGAACGAGTTCTTTGTCGTGATGTCGTCTGTCTTTCTAACGTTGCGACTGAACCGCACTTCAACAGCTGCATGCGTAACCTGTTTCGTTACTCCCGCCAACCGAAACGACAAGCGGCCATCGATGCGACCTACGGTTACCCGTTTGGGAATGTCGAGGGTTATCTCGCGGCGACCAGGACTGGCGTTCGTGGACCCGATCCACGAGAGTGGTGCCGAGACTGGGCGAAAGGTCTGTTGGGGGTGGAAAACCGCTGAGACGCTCGCCCTGCGCTGTTCATGTGTGTCCGACCGCGGGCTAGGCCCCACCCCGAAAGCACACATTGAGCAATATGGTCGATTCCACGAGGTGTGTCCTCAAAGTGCTCAAAGTGTGTCCTCGTAGTGGTGTCGTGCTGGTGTTATCGAGGCGGACTGATGGTTGGTTTGATTCCTTCGGCGACCATCGTCGAACGGTTAAGTAACTCTCAATAAGTCGAACGAAACTCAGCGGGAATAGGGCAGTTGCTGCAAACACGATCATCACACAACCGACAGAGCGTTCGTCGCTCAAGATCTGTCGTTTCCATCGACGCCAGAATCTTGTGTAGCAACGCGCCGAAGGTTTCTTGCTCAGAGTCGGTCAGCGAAGCAAGAAAGGGCCGGATGGCGGCCAACCGTCCTTGCAGCAACTTCTCGCGCAGGTTCTTCCCGCGCCTGGTCAGGTACAACGAGACCGCTCGCTTATCGAATCCCTCGTAACGCTTGACGAGACCATCTGCAACCAGCCGATCAACAAGCCTCACTGTTCCAGGGTGGGACAGTCCGAGAATTTGTCGAAGCTGATCGTTGGATGGTCCGAGGTCGTACCCGATGACAACGATCGCCGCAGGTGTTTCTCCGACATGGCTGAGGATGTCGCGTGCCGTGTTCTCGATCCTGTCAAAGACAGCGAGTCCGAGAACGCCGAGCAGATTGGCGGTACGATCATTCATAGGTCACAGCGTATGTGCGCCGCGCACCTTTTTCAATTTGACAATACGTGCGCTGCGCACATAATTAGTATTCTGCTGCTGGGTTCAAACAACGAAGAGAATCATGTCCAACACTGGAGCATTGTCGCTAACTCCCGAACATCAGGATTTTTTTGAACGATTCAAATCCTTTTGGGCGGCACCTTCTGGTCCGCGAGTGGCCGAAATTATTGCGGCAGATGCCAAGATTCACTTCACGGGCGCCGGGACATTCTCAGGTGCTGACTACATTGGGTTCATGCAGGGAATGTTGGACGCGAATCCGGAGATGAAAGTTCGGGCGATCGATTGCGCAGGCGATGGCGAACGCCTTGAATCTTCCGGGAGACGTCGAACGTCAACAACGGAAAGCCCTTCACCTTTCTGGGCGTCGATCGTTTTCGAATTGCGAAGGGCATGGCGATCGAAGAGCACGTTATCTTCGACTCTGCAGTCCTTCAACCGACAGCTTAGGGAAACTCTGATAAGAGGATATTTCTGTCAGAGCGAGGCTGGAGGAACGTAGGAAAATCGCGGATATGCAGTAAATCCGCGATTTTTGGAGCGACCAATAACGAAGCTCGCTGCCCCCAAAGGGGGAGGCGGAAACAGACGTTAATCAGAGTTACCTTAGGACAACCTGGTAGAGGGGTGAGTTCACGCCGCCTGCTTGTGCCTGACGATGTACACCATCGTGTCCCGCTGATACTCCTCCTGCATGGGTTCGACGCCATGGAATGAATTGTCGCTGCGCAAGAATCCGAATGCTGAATTCGGCAGATAGTGCGCTATACCGACCTGGTCGAAATGGCCGAACGAGTGGTGGGTCGAACCAGCACTGAGCAGCGCCGCGTCCTTGGGGGCATAAACCGAAGTGCCCAAGTGCGGATGATCGGCATCATCCGGGAGATAAGCCATCATCGTGATCAGACGCTTCGGGCTGTCGGTATGCGGTCCGATGCTATAGCCACTCAAATCCCGCATGAACATCGCTTCCGTTTCGATGTTGAGGCTCTTGAGGCCTCGCTCCATGAGATTGTCGTAGAACCGGCGAACCATGGTCACCATCAGGTCCTGTGAGCAGAACCACTTGCGGTGTCGTGCCCAGAACTGGCGCTTGTGTTCGTTTTGCAGATTGTCGAGATGATTGTCGAGGTGCATGACGAAACGTTCGGGATATCCCTTGGCGCGCCCGGTTTCGTCGAGGCAGATGAGCTCCTGGTTGTCGGGTTTCATCGCCATCATCAAACGGTAATACGCGTCCGGGAACAGATTTGACACGGTGAAGTGGGGGTAGGGTGCCTTCTCGATTTGCATGGAGGCGATGCGCTGATTGACATGTTCCTTCACCGCGTCGTAATCGATGGCTTCCATACTGTACCGGCTAATCAGATCATCGAAGTTGATACCGCTCTCCGGGCGGAAAAACACGTAATTACCAACGCCCTCAAATGCACCTTCCCGTCGAATCGCCAAATCGACCTGTGCCGGCTGGAAGACGTAGCCTAGTTCCTGCATGTGATCGACGATTCGTCGGTGTTCCAGCAGGTGCGTGTTGAGTTCCACCAGCACCGACTTGAGTTTTGGACTGGCTAAGGTTTCCTTGGCGCCTTCAAGCACCAGATGTTCGATGCCATCCACATCGAGTTTGATGTGATCCGGTTGCGGAATGACGCCTTCGCCAACAAGTTTGTCGAGGGGTACACACATGCACCTCTGCACGTACGTCTGGCGACGCTCCTTGAGGTGGAAGTCGACACTCTCACCAAAGGAATGACACGAGCCGCCAAGGGAAAATTTGCTCAAAAACAACCGATCCACCCGGCTCACGTTCGATAGCGCCAGTGGATAAGCCATGCACAGATCGTTGAGTTGGTTGTAGACGATGTTGCGATTGAGCTGCGCGTAGTTCTGGGATTCCGGTTCAAAGGCATAAACCCGAACGCCTTTACCTTTCGCCGCCATGATGGTGTACATGCCGACATTGGCGCCGATATCGATGAGCACTTCGCCAGCTTTGAACTGGCGAATCCAGGCCACGGTGTCCGGTTCTTTGCTGTAAACCGATTGAGTGCGCCACGTCACCATGGTGTTGCTGGCTTCGTAAATCAGTTCCACGTCCTCAAAGGGAACTTTTACGATGGTGATTTCTGCGTCATCCATGACTGCTCCGGGCGTGCTGCCGCTATCGAAAATTCGACGAATCTATGCCGAACCTATTCCGAACCTATAGAGAGGTATAGCAGGGCAGGTGAGGATATAAACGATGCCCTGTCCTCGTTCGGCGCGTTTAACCCGCGCCAGGACCGTTGAAACTCTTCAGCAGCTCATACCATCCAGAGCCGTTTACCTTCAGCGGCATGGTCCCGAATTTTTTGGCTGTCGCCTGATGGTGAGCTCGCCCAGACCACGCGTTGGGGTTCGCCTGCCAGGCATTGAGCACCCGCTCGGCTTCTTCATAGCTCGGCGCTTCGACCTCGTACACCGAGATGTAGTTCGACACGGTTTTGCCGTCGAGGTGCGGACCGGCCAGTTTGAACACGCGTCCACGCACGAAGTTCGGGCAGTGAGAGGTGTCTTCGATGTGCTGGTCCACAAACCACTCATCAAACGCGGCCTGGTGTTCTTCGCTCGGTGGCTCGCAGAGACCAATCAACAAAAACTGGGGCATGGTGGTTTCCCTCTATCGTTTGAGTACCGAGGTTACCCGATGGGTCGTGGTGATGCCCGTGGACCAACACATCGACGATTTAACATAATTTGCACGACGAACCCGCAAACCACAAAGTCGCGTCCAAACACTCGGAAAATAACATCTGACTTCGCCAGAATGCGCGCCTCACATTTACAGGATTCAACTCAGGATGGCTCGACACGAGCGTGCCGGATTTCCGGCGACCAAGGACCTTCTGATCGACGTGGACAAGTTGCTGGCTACATATGACGCCGTCGAGCCCGACATGAGCGTGGCTGCCCAGCGGGTCAGCTTCGGTACGAGCGGGCATCGGGGTTCGCCGCTGCAAGGCTCGTTTAACGAAGCCCACATCCTGGCGATCACCCAGGCCATCTGTGATTTTCGCGAATCATAAGGCATCGAAGGGCCGCTCTATCTGGGCAAGGATACGCATGCGGCTTCCGCACCGGCACAGAGAACCGCACTCGAAGTGCTCGCTGCCAACGGTGTGCATGTGGTGATGCATCACAACGACGGCTTTACGCCAACGCCGGTGATCTCTCACGCGATCCTCAATTGGAACCGAGGGCGCGCTGACAAGTTCGCGGATAGGATTGTGATCACGCCATCACACAACCCCCCCAGAAGATGGCGGTTTCAAATACAACC
>SYFY01000124.1 GCA_005799745.1 Gammaproteobacteria bacterium | reverse complement strand
CGAAAACCGTTTTATGCACGTCCAGGAGCTCAACCGTCTGGGTGCGAACATCGAGCTGATCAGTGCATCGACAGCGCTTGTCCACGGCGTGGCATCGCTCTCAGCGGCGCCGGTGATGGCGACCGATTTGCGCGCTTCGTCGAGTCTTGTAGTCGGCGCGCTCGTTGCTCATGGAACGACAGTGATTGATCGCATCTACCATATTGACCGGGGCTACGAGACGATCGAAGAGAAGTTGCGTGGACTTGGGGCTGATGTGATGCGTGTGCGATGAGTCTTACGATTGCCCTGAATCGAGGCCGCATTCTCAAAGAATGTCTGCCGCTGCTGGCGCGGGCGGGTATTGAGCCGCTCGAAGATATTCACAGCAGCCGCAAGCTGATTTTTGATACGTCCGGCGGATTTAAGCTGATCGTTGTCCGCGGATCAGATGTGCCGACTTACGTTGAGCACGGGGTTGCGCATGTAGGCATCACTGGGAAGGACACGATTCTCGAGTACGGAGAAGGTGCGAGTTTTTATGAGCGCCTCGACCTGGGTATCGGCGTCTGCCAGCTCATGGTTGCAGCACCGGTTAAGGCAGATTATTCGACCGGACCCATACGTGTTGCCAGCAAGTTTGTGAATGTGAGTCGCAGTTACTTCGAAGGCCTTGGCCGTCAAGCGACCATCATCCCGTTGTCCGGCGCGATCGAGCTCGCCCCTCTGACGGGTCTCGCGGATGTCATCGTCGACATTGTGGATACAGGCAATACGCTGCGTGCCAACGGCCTCGAAGCGCGCGAGGCGATTGCGGCAATCTCGACACGACTGATCGTCAATCGTGCAGCCCAGAAAACCCGATTTGCCGCGGTGCAAGACCTGATTGATCGGTTACGTCAGGTCATCGCTGCATGAGCATGCGCCGTTTGGATTCGTCGAGTGCAGACTTCGGTGCTGCGTTGGACCGACTCACCAGCATTGACGAGCGCGAAGATGTTTCTGTTGGTGAAACGGTAGGGACGATCATTCGTGATGTCCGCGAACGGGGTGATCTTGCGCTCCTGGAGTTGACGGGTCGGTTCGACCGGTATCAAGTCGACAGCATGCAATCGCTTGAGATCACGCAGCTGGAATTACGTTCTGCGTGGGACCAATTGTCGGAAGATCAGCGGCAAGCGCTTAAACTCGCCCATGATCGAATCGAGCAGTATCACCAATATCAGACCACCCCGGATCTGCTCTATGCCGATGAATTCGGTAACCGGCTTGGGCAGCGATGGACCGCGCTCGATCGAGTGGGTGTTTATGTTCCTGGTGGACGAGCGGCCTATCCATCTTCAGTGTTGATGACGGTTGTTCCCGCCCGCTGTGCAGGCGTGGGAGAGATCGTTCTGGTGGTCCCGTCACCGGATGGAGTGCGAAACCCGCTCGTGCTTGGCGCAGCTTATCTCGCAAGAGTTGACCGCCTCTTCACTGTGGGTGGCGCTCAAGCTATCGCCGCACTCGCGTACGGAACACAGAGCATTCCTCGAGTCGACAAGATTGTTGGCCCTGGAAATGCCTGGGTAGCGGCCGCGAAAAGGCAAGTGTTCGGGCGGGTTGGAATTGATTCCATCGCGGGTCCATCGGAAATCCTGGTGATTGCCGATGATTCTGCTGATCCCGAGTGGATCGCGATGGACCTGTTCTCACAAGCTGAACACGATGTTGAGGCACAGAGTCTGTTGATCTCGGCAGACCAAGCACTGCTTGATGCGGTTGATGCGGCGATTACCAGAATGTTGCCCGCACGAACCCGAGTAGAGATCATCACCTCGTCGCTACAGGGACGAGGTGCGTTTATTAGAGTTCGTGATCTGGAGGAGGCTGCAGAGATCAGCAACCGAATTGCACCAGAACACGTGCAGCTCATGATTCGGGATCCGGAGTCGTTGTTGCCCTTGATTCGACATGCTGGAGCCATATTTCTTGGTGCAAACGCGGGTGAAGTGCTGGGTGATTACATCGCCGGGCCTTCTCATGTGCTGCCTACCTACGGAACAGCGAGGTTCTCTTCACCACTTTCCGTTTACGACTTTCGCAAACGCAGTTCGATCATCGAATTGTCAACGCGTGGACTCGCGGCGCTTGTTCCTGCAGCAGTGAAGATCGCGAAAGCCGAAGGACTAGAAGCACACGCAGAGGCAGCGGCAAGTCGATTGCGGGGCTGAATCAACTGCACGTGTACGCCTGATCTGCATCCTCTGACCCAGAACTGAATTGCACTCCGATGCGAGAGAACCGCCTCGTTAGGTCGTCATCAGCCTCGCGGTCGCTCCTCCACGACTACTCGGACCGAGAGCACATCGGCGTTGCGATCAACGATGAGCTCGAGGGTCTTCCCCGGTTTTTGCAGGGCGATCATTCGGCCAAGTTCAATCGCGCTTTTCGGCATGTAGGTGTCCACGGCGATCAGCATGTCTCCGGATTTGAGCCCAGCTAGATCCGCGGGGCCCCCGGTTTCAACTACGGTGATGTAGAGGCCTGGACGCTCTGCGCCGCGTGAATCCGGCTCGGTAACCTCTAACCCTAACCAGCCGCGGCGTACACGACCTTCCTTGATGAGATCTTCGAGCACGCTTTCGACAACGTTAGCGGGAATAGCAAATCCGATCCCTTGGGCATCTTCATCGCGATTGAGAATTCTGCTGTTAACGCCTATCAACTCACCCCGCTCGTTGATCAGTGCACCCCCCGAGTTGCCGGGGTTGACTGCTGCGTCTGTCTGCACAAAATCGCTCCAGGGCGCTCCACTTGTTGAACCCTGACCAAGGGCGCTGACGATGCCTTGCGACACCGTCTGCCCTATGCCAAAGGGGTTGCCGATCGCGAGTGCGATGTCCCCAACAGAGACACTGTCTGGGGCGGCGACAGTCAGCGGCCGCAGCGAATCGTCGTCAACCTGCAAGACTGCAACATCGGTTTCCGGATCGCGCCCGACGAGTCGTGCTTGGAGGAGTGCACCGCTCGAAGTGTCGACTTGAATGTCATCTGCGCCAGCAATCACATGATCGTTCGTCACGATGTGGCCGTCTGCGCGAAGGACTACGCCAGAGCCGAGCGCGCTTTCCCGTCGGCTGGCTTCAGTGTTGGCTCGTGATTCACACCAGGATCGAAACCGTTCTTTCTGACAAAAAGGCAACCGATCATTGCGCGAAGAGTAGATGCTGACGACGGAAGGGACGGCGATGGCGACGGCGTAGGCGTATCCAGAATGTCTCGGTTCGGTGTTTTCGTTCGAATACCAGACGAGCGTCACCACCGCACCGAAGAGCGCAGATAGTATCGGCGATAACAACCCATTGAACCGAGTAGCAGATGCCATGAGATTGACCTTAAACGGTGTTTGACCCGCTGAACTTTGAAAGTTCCCTGTCCCGTGGGTGCGATGACCGGTGACCAGCCGGGTATCAGATGGCGTTGCAAATCCGGTAAAGTCCCGCGCCGATCCCTTCCGCATCTAGACTTTCACCATGCGACCGTTGGAAAGATACCGTCAAGCTGTGAACAGCGGTGCCATCACTGCGGACCCGGCACAGGTCGATGTCATGCGAGAGCTCGATAGGCTCTATGGTGAGTTGATCGATCAGCAATCCCAGGAAGGCTTGTTGGCTCGCTTGTTAACCCGCTGGCAGCCGCCTCCTCGGCCGGTGCAAGGATTGTACATCTGGGGTGGGGTTGGTCGTGGCAAGACCATGCTCATGGATTGGTTCCATTCCAGTTTGCCTCCCGGCACTGGTATGCGCGTGCACTTTCATCGCTTCATGCACCGTGTGCACCAAGCCCTGACCCGGCTGCGCGGAACCCCTGACCCATTGCAGAAAGTTGCGGATGAGTTCGCTGCCGAGGGGCGTGTACTCTGTTTCGACGAGTTTTTTGTTTCCGACATCGGCGATGCGATGTTGCTCGGGGAGTTATTAAAAGCACTTTTGAAGCGGGGCGTCGTACTGGTTGCGACCTCCAATGTCGAACCCACGCACCTCTACGCAAACGGCTTGCAGCGGAGTCGCTTCATCCCAGCGATCGAGGCATTGGTTGCACACGCACGTGTAGTCCGGTTAGACGCGGCGATGGACTACCGGCTGCGCGTCCTTCAAAAAGCGGAGCTCTACCATTGCCCACTTGATTCCGCGGCGATGGAATCGTTAGAGCGAAGCTTTCGTGCACTCGCTGCAGATGAGCCTCGCGAGTCAGTCGCGCTGCTCATCGAGGAGCGCGAAATCGTCGCAAGGAAGGTTGCGGACGATGTGGTTTGGTTCGATTTTGCGGCTATTTGCGAAGGGCCGCGAAGCCAAAACGACTACATCGAGATTGCACGGGAGTACCACACCGTTCTGATTAGCAATGTGCCGGTATTCACCCCGCAGAAAGAAGATGCGGCCCGCCGCTTCATTAGCCTGGTCGACGAATTCTATGACCGTTCAGTAAAGTTGATACTGTCAGCAGCAGCGCCGATCGTAGGCTTGTATCAGGGGCAACGGCTTCGGTTTGAGTTTGAGCGGACCCAGTCTCGTTTGCTCGAGATGCAGTCCGAGGATTATTTGGGGAAGTTGCACAAGGCGTGATGGACCATGCAGCGGAAGACGGGTCTCGTTGTGTTCGAAGCAGGCCTAGGCCAGAGAAATCGTTCCCAATCCATCGCTCGTACCTTTTTCGGGTTGTCTTGCCGGGAACCCTCCGCTAATATCCGCCCTCCCAAAAATCCAGAGGCGGTTGCGCCTTGAAAACCACTAGCATGAAGCCCCATGAAGTCCGCCGGGACTGGGTCGTAATTGACGCCCAGGACCAGGTGATTGGCCGGGTCGCTACCGAAATAGCGCGGCGTCTTCGTGGCAAGCACAAGACCAGCTATACCCCGCACGTTGATACCGGCGATTTCATCATCGTCGTTAACGCAGCCAAGGTGAAATCCACTGGGCGGAAAGAGGCGGACAAACAGTACTGGCGCCATACCGGCTATCCCGGAGGCATCAAGTCAACGTCGCTTGGGCGGATGCGCGAAACGCACCCTGAGCGAATCATCGAGATTGCAGTGCGTGGTATGTTGCCGAAGAACCCGCTTGGCCGCGCGATGTTTCGTAAGCTCAAGGTCTACTCAGGCGCAGAACATCCGCATGCGGCGCAACAACCCAAGGCGCTCGCACTTTAACATCGGGTCCTGTGTGGCGGACACGCCACCGGGTAACCACAAGGCGGTAGCTGCAGAACAATCGTTGAACCAGTAACCTTCCAGAAGACAACCACAACAAACCTAAAGAGAATACCGGCATGGCAGAAGTGGATTACGGTACCGGTCGTAGAAAAACAGCCGCAGCGAGAGTCTTCGTTCAGGGTGGTACCGGCCGCATTCTCGTCAACAACACGCCGCTTGATGAGTACTTTGGTCGTGAGACATCGCGGATGATCGTGCGTCAGCCGCTCGAAGTGGCTCAGCTTGTGAGCAACGTCGATGTCCAGGTGACAGTGCGTGGTGGTGGTGCCTCCGGGCAAGCCGGCGCGATTCGCCATGGAATCGCTCGTGCGTTGGTTGAGCGCGATGAGACGTTGCGTTCGCCCATGCGTCAGGCTGGTTTCCTGACGAGAGATGCGCGCCAGGTCGAGCGTAAGAAAGTTGGTTTGCACAAGGCACGCAAGCGCCCGCAATACTCCAAGCGTTAAATCAGATCAGGGGCTTTTCAGCTTCAGGCCCCTGTCTTTTCTTTTACTCCGAGCATTTTTTAACTCCGGTACTTTATTTAGATCCTGTTTTGGGCCCCGTCCCGGAGCCGTGTGTTAAAATTCTTTGCGTTGATACGCAGTCCAAACCTTAGCTGGGAGCTGAATGTTGACAAACGCAAGTGGTTCGACCGCGGATACCACTCACGGTGCCGGGCCGGTCGACAAGGAACGCCGTTATTTTCTCATTGGAGCAACGTCTGCAGTGGCTGCGCTTGGCGTAGTCGGAGCTGCAGTTCCGTTTGTGGCATCCTGGAGCCCTAGTGCAAAAGCCCGGGCATTAGGCGCGCCGATCAGGATCGACATTTCCAGACTTGAAGAAGGACAGATGGTTGGACCGATGCCAGCATGGCGTGGGCAACCGGTTTTTGTGTTGTCCCGATCAGCGGAAGTGATCGAGCGACTTAAGGCACCTGTGCAGAGTCTGCAGGACGCAGCATCGGAGCGGCCACAACAACCAGAAAGTTCAAAGAACGCATGGCGTTCAACCAAGCCTGAGATTGGAGTCTATCTCGGTTTGTGTACTCATCTCGGCTGTTCGCCAAAGTTCTATCCGGTAGTTGGCCAGACCGATTGGGACAGCAATTGGCAGGGTGGTTTTTTCTGCCCCTGCCACGGTTCCATGTTCGATCTGGCGGGGCGTGTCTACAGTGGTGTTCCTGCCCCCGACAATCTGATGGTTCCACCGTATCGTTATGAAACTGACACGGTGATTGTGGTCGGTGAAGGCGAGGGGGCTGCCTGATGCAGAAGGATACGCCAGCGCAAGGCAAGTACGTGCGCATGTGGTTTGATTTTATGGACTGGGTAGACGTCCGTTTTCCAGCAACGGAAACGTTTGAATACCACATGTCGAAGTATTACGCGCCGAAGAATTT
>SYFY01000123.1 GCA_005799745.1 Gammaproteobacteria bacterium | reverse complement strand
TCGCGTGGTGTTCTACGACTACGATGAGATCTGTTACCTCACCGAGGTGAATTTTCGAGCCATACCGGAGCCTCGGAATGAAGACGAGGCGATGTCCGGTGATGCCTGGTACTCCGCAGCACCCAATGACGTTTTCCCTGAAGAATTCCGTCGATTTCTGTTCGGTAAACGCAGCGTCAAGGCGCTCTTCACTGAAATGCACAGCGGGCTCTTCACACCGGAATACTGGCGTGAGCTTCAAGACGCGATCCTGAATGGATTCGTCGTGGACGTCTTTCCGTACCGGCGCAAGAAACGTTTCGACCAATCCGCCGCGTGAGCACGCTCCCGCATACCATCCTGTTCGATTTTGATGGCACACTGGCGCCTAACCTCGACCTGCCTGACATGCGCCGTCAGGTCATAGAGCTGACGCGCAGCTGTGGTGTTCCTGATGAGACGTGGGCAGGGCGATTTATCGTTGAGATCATTGATGCCTCGCGCGACTGGATACGCTCGTCAGGGAAACGTGGAGCAGACGATTATTTCCATGAGGCTCATGCACTAATCAAGGCGATCGAATTGGACGCCGCGCGCACGACCGTTGTTTTCGATTGGGTACCAACATTGTTGGAGAGCTTACGCAAACAAGGGATCCACTCCGCCATCGTCACCCGTAACTGCGACGCGGCGGTAAGGCTGACCTTCCCGAATCTTGATGACTACGTGAACGGTCTCTTCGCACGAGATTCAACGGACTTTCTCAAACCAGACCCTCGCCACTTCACTTCAGCGATGGCGCGCACCGGTGCTTCTGCATCAGCCACATGGATCGTGAGTGACGGTGCGATGGACATGCGCACCGGAGCTGCGCTCGGACTTTGCTGCATTGGCGTTCTTACCGGGAGCAACACCCGTGAACAACTCATCGATGCCGGTGCACATAAGGTCCTGGCAGACGCGAGCAACCTCTTGCTCTGATCGCTCCGGGCTTCAGTGCCCGTCCGGATTCATGTAGTCACGGTAGTAGGTCAACTTGCCATCACGAACACGATAAAGCCCGCAGCCGTTGATCTCTCCGCGAGGCGTCACCGCGATCCACTGTGCCCACGCCACATCTCCGGCTCCGGCGATGTCGAGCACACGGAAGTGGGTCTTCTGATCACCCATTACTTCAACCATCTTGGCCATAAACCCACGAATCGCGTCCCGTCCCGTGAACGTGCCGAAAAACGGATCAACGAGCACCGCATCTTCTGAGAAGAGATCAGGCAGTTTGGTGTAGTCGCCGCCATCCTGGACTCGCCAAAAGTTCTCTATGGTTTCTTTCGCGTTCATGTTTTCGTCTCTCTTTTTTCCGGTGAAAGCTCAGGCTTCGGCTTTGATAAACCAGTTCGTCGGCGCGTTGGGACTGGTACGCGTTTCAACCGCATGGGGTGTTTGCACATGCGCCCAGCGCACCGCGTTAGCGAGTACTTGGCCGATATCGGCGCGATGAAAGATCGGATAGGTCTCATGACCAGGGCTGAAATAAAACACTCGGCCCTTGCCGCGTTTGAAACAACAACCGCTGCGAAACACTTCGCCACCCGTGAAGTTGCTGACGAATACAAGTTCATCGGGTGTCGGGATATCGAAGAACTCGCCGTACATCTCGTGCCTCGGTAGAACAAGTGGCTGTGGAACACCGGCCACGATCGGATGATCAGGGGCCACTGTCCAGATCACCTCGCGATCATCCGCCTCGCGCCATCTCAAGTTACACGTGGTGCCCATCAGCGCACGAAAGATCTTCGAGAGGTGACCACTGTGCAGCACGATGAGGCCCATGCCTTGCAGGACGCGTGCCTGTACACGGGCTACCACCGCATCATCCACCAGGTGATGCGCAAGATGTCCCCACCAGATCAACACATCCGTCGATTCGAGCGTGTCTTTAGTGAGGCCGTGTTCAGGATCGGCAAGGGTCGCCGTGCGTACAGAAAGATCGGATTGCGACGACAGCAGCGCAGCGATCGCTCCATGGATTCCCTTAGGGTAAATCGCGCGCACTTCATCGTTCTTGGTTTCGTGAATGTCTTCGTTCCAAACCAGAACCCGTGTCATGGCTCACTTCAAACTTGATCTGCAAGAGTGGCGAGTCTAGCGGCGCGAGGGTCTTCTTGCAGGCAAGTCATTGAAAAAAGCTGTGCAACGCCTCTCTTCACTCAAGACTCTTGCGCTAGAATCCCCCGCGTCGAGTTACAGGGGATGTTCCAATGATCAGACCTGTTGTTGCGAGAAACCGAATCGGACCGCTGCTCGACCAGCTGATAATTCAACTTCACGGTGAAGGCAGCGCTACCCAGGCCGCCTGGTTTCGCCGGATCAGACGCTCACTCGACTCCGCTCACGATGACCTCGAAGTGTTAGTGCCTATCCAGGCGCTCTCCACGACTCCGGCTGTCGGCTTCTGCTTTTCAGAAGACGCGGATGTGCTGATGGCACGTATCCTCGAAAAAGCGGCGGAACTTGCCGCCGAATTTGAGTTTGATGAAGGACCCCGTCATTGACGGTGCAATAACAAACTCAAGATGAAGATCACCGACCTCTATCGTTACCCCGTCAAGAGCATGGGTGGCGAAGCCCTGCAATCATCTGCCCTTGATCAATGGGGGTTGCTCGGTGACCGCGTTTGGGCCGTGAAAGATCGGGATCGTGCGTCCATTCAAGTCGGCAAGAAATCGGCAACGCTCATGCAGTGCCGCGCTCGCTTTGTCAGCGAACCAACGGCTGCCAATCGTTCAGCACCCATCAGCATTCGTTTTCCGGATCAGGTCGAACTCAAGAACGGTGATCCCGCCATTGGCGCAAAACTGAGTACGGTCGTAGGTCTGCCTGCAGAGCTCACGCCCATCACGGCGGAACCTTTTCGCCGAGAGCCTCCACCACCTGGCACAGACATGGAGGCTTATCTTCGAGCGATGTTCGCGCGCAACGCCGATGAGCCTTTGCCGGATCTTTCTGTGTTCCCCCAAGAAGTGATGGCATACGAAGCGCCTCCGGGAACCTGGTTTGATGCGTTGCCTATCCTGTTGATGACGATTCAGGGTCTCGACGCTCTCACAAAGGCGCGATCGGAAAGCCGCTTCGATGTGCGCCGATTTCGTCCCAACATCCTCATCGATGCAGGGGGTGAAGGATTCGTCGAGAACCAGTGGGTCGGCAAGACCATGCGCATCGGTGATGTGCAACTCGGCATCGAGATGGCCTGCCCACGTTGCATCATGACCACCCACGGCTTCGACGATCTGCCGAAAGATTCGAAAATCATGCGCGCACTCGTCCAGCAAAATGGCGGGAATGCCGGTGTTTATGCGCGAGTGATCAAAGGCGGAACAATCCGCACAGGGGACACCTGCATCATCGGGTCGTGAGTCACGCGGTTAAGTAATTCTCAATAATCCGCAAAAACATGTGGCCGCAAACGAAAGGCTGTCGTGGTTCGATATCCACGACAATCTGGTGCGAGACAAAGGACCACCGTCGCAGTGATCTGAATCCCGCTTCTGTTATCCACTGTTAGCTGCGCCCGTCGACGTTACGAACGTTGATACGAACCGTCGCCATCCACCCGTATTCTGCGAAACCCATTCGTTCCGAAACTCGAATGCTCGCCTGATTGGTATCGCGAGCCTGATACTGAGGCAACAAAGCGGCAGCACAGGCATCGGTGATCGCCCATTCAAGCGCGCGCGCTGCGTAGCCGCGCCGACGAAAGCGAGGGTCGCAATAGACATGGAAGTGGGCGATAGACTCGGGCCAGATGGAGTAGCCCGCGACCGACACAATCTGTTCGTCCAATCGATGTGCAAAGACCCGCGTCTCCGAACTGAATCCAGCCTCTTCCCACTCAATCGGAGAAATTGTCGACTGCGCAGCGAATGCGGCGAACTAAGCACCATCGATCAAGTGGCTCAGTGCGTCATCACTTCGTTGCGTTGGAGACGACGCCCAGTACGCCAGAAACGCCGGTCCCCTCACGTCCAGGTTTGGTGCGTCGCGCATGGCGGCGAGGTGTTGTCGGGGGAGTAGCCGCAGGGCCTCGAGATCAAATCCAGCGTCGACAAACGTCGAAATGAGCCCTTCGGGAAAGCTCACGATCGTCGTTGAGGCCGTGCCGACGAAGATCGCCTTCGGCGGTAGAGATGGATCGTGTCGTGACGACAACGCCGTGTCCACGGAGTACGTCCGACGAAACATCGAGTTCCGTTGCCCAGTATCGATCAGCTCTCTCAGACCAATTCTGCAACTGGCACCTCGTGACATGTCTTCATTCGAGGTATCGCCGCAACTCAAAAAAATGGTCGGCGAAGAAACACCTCCCACGACACAGCTCAACTCACGAGGTGTGCCCTGGTTTTTTTCGTTTTTTTTCCGTTGTTTCACTCGCGGCTGGGAAGCCGCTCCCACCAGAGAGCAGCTCCAACCTTTTTCAGTTGGCACCTGTCGGCACCTTGTCCTGCCGCCCCACACAAGCGCCTTAATAGGGCAACGTGCTACCTGCCCCGACCTTTTTCAGTTGGCGCCTGTCGGCACCTTGGTAAAGGGAATGCCTTTATCCGCTCGCGGATCTTGCGGCAATCCAAGCACTCGCTCAGCGATGATGTTGGCCATGATCTCGTCGGTACCGCCAGCAATGCGCAGCCCCGGTGAAGACATATAAGCCAACTGGTAGATGCCAGCTGCTTCAGAAACATTCGGGTCCCACATCGCACCATGCTCCTCGAGCAGGTCGATACAGAACGCGGCCATCTCCTGATTCTTCGGCGCGCCCACGAGTTTGCCGATGGAGTTTTCCGGCCCGGGAATCGCACCACGTGAGAGTGCTGTCATCGAACGGTAACCGGTGTACTTGAGACCTGACTCTTGCACGTACCAATCCGCGAGCTTGGCGCGAATAGAACGATCCTCGATGGCGGGACGTCCGTCGATCTCAAGCTTCTGCGCGAGTTTGGCCGCCTGAGTTACGCCAACGCCACCACCACCCGCACCGATGGATGCGCGCTCGTTCATGAGTGTCGTCAGTGCGACTTGCCAACCTTGACCGACCGCACCCAGGCGCTGCGAATCAGGAATACGCACATCGGAGAAATACACTTCGTTGAAGTGCGCCCCACCGGAAATCTGCTTGATGGGCTTCACCGTCACACCAGGTGACTTCATCGACAGGAAGAAGTACGTCAGGCCCTGATGCTTCGGCACATTCGGATCGGACCGGGTCACGAGAATCGCGTAGTCGGAGTAGTGC
>SYFY01000122.1 GCA_005799745.1 Gammaproteobacteria bacterium | reverse complement strand
GATCTGGACCACCGCTGCACACATGGCCGACTGGATCTTCTGTCTGACACGCACCGCCGACACCGGCAAAAAACAGGATGGCATCACCTTTCTGCTGTTCCCAATGAAGCAGCCTGGTGTCGAAGTGAAGCCGATCATCACCCTCGGCGGCGCACATACCGTGAACATGGTGCACATCACCGACGTGAAAGTGCCGGTGGAGAACCGCATCGGCGCTGAAGGCAAAGGTTGGAGCGTCGCCAAAGGTCTACTGCAACACGAACGTACAGGCATCGCCGGCATTTCCAACTCCATCGTTGCGCTCGAGAAGCTGAAGAGTCGTGCACAGGGTGTGAAACGTGGTGACGGCACCCTGCTCGATGAGCCAGGGTTTCGCACGAAGATCGCGGAACTCGAAATCGATTTGATGGCGACGGAATACACCGAACTTCGCAGCCTTGCAGCGGCCGCATCAGGGAATGCGCCAGGCCCTGCATCGTCGATCCTCAAACTCAAAGGCACTGACATTCAGCAGCGTATCCAGAAACTCACTATGCAAGCCGGTGGTCTTTTCTCCGCTGCCTGGGGCGGCAAGAAGTACGGTCCATCGTTTGCACGCGATGGCATGTCGGGATATCTCGGGAGCCGTGCATACACCATCTATGGTGGTGCGAGTGAAGTGCAGAAAGACGTGATCGCGAAAAACGTGCTCGGCATTGCCGGCAGCAAAGGCGAGAAGAGGAACTAAAAAAATGAACTTCGACCTGACCGAAGAACAACAGATCATTGTCGATAACGTGCAGCGGTTTGTTAATCAGAACTACAGCCTCGACAAGCGCCAGAGCTATATCAGTGGCAAAGGCGGTTTCGCTGCAACCAACTGGCAGAAGATGGCAGAGCTTGGTTGGCTGAGCCTGCCGTTTGCAGAAAACGACGGTGGTTTTGGCGGCAACCAGATCGATACCATGCTCGTGATGGAGCAGTTCGGGCGTGGCCTCGTCGTTGAACCTTTCCTGGCATCGGTTGTACTCGGAGGTGGAGCGGTCAAACGCGGTGGATCTGATGCACTCAAGGCAGAGCTTATTCCCGCCATCATCGATGGCTCTGCACAGCTTGCGCTCGCCTATTCTGAAGAGCAGTCGCGTTTCGATATTGCTGACGTTTTGACTCGCGCCGATGACAAAGGCGACCACTTCATCGTCAACGGTCAGAAGTCCATGGTGATCAATGGCGGCACCGCGACGCACTTCGTGGTCTCTGTACGTACCAGCGGCGCGCAGGACAACGAAAACGGCCTCACGCTGCTGTTGATCGACGCAGGTACAGAAGGCATCACTCGCACAGGGTTTCCGATGGTTGATGGTCTGCAGGCTGCGGAAATCGCTTTCAAGGATGTGCGTGTCGAAAAAGCACGGGTCCTGGGAACAGTCGGTCAAGGCTACGCACTGCTCAACGACGTGATTAACGACGGCATCCTTGCGGTCTCTGCGGAAGCCGTGGGCGCCATGGAGATGCTCTACAAGGACACCATTGAATACACCAAGGAACGGGTGCAATTCGATCACCCCCTTTCCGATTTCCAGGTCCTCCAGCACCGCATGGTGGAAATGTTCATGGAGTACGAACAGTGCAAATCCATGTTGCTGCGCGCCACCATGGAAGTTGCCGGCGCGGGGCAAAATGCCCAACGCACCGTGCATGCACTGAAAGCGCTCATCGGCAAACAAGCCATGTTTGTAGGCGAAAACGCAGTACAGTTGCATGGTGGTATGGGCATGACCGAAGAACTTCGAGTCGGTCATTACTTCAAGCGACTGCTCGTGATCGATACGATGTTTGGCAATGGCGATCATCACCTGTATAAGTTTGCCGCATAGAAAAGCGGATCGCGGCTTGGAAGTCGCTCCCACGGTGGCGATTCCGCTTCGCCAGACAGAATTGCATCCGGGGAGACAGACACCATGCAACTCAAGAACCGCATCGCGCTGATTACAGGTGGCGCACGGGGCATCGGCCGAGGCATCGCACAAGCCTGCCTCGAAGCCGGCGCGAAGGTCATGATCGCTGACCTGCCGGGTCGTGACACGGATTGGCGCTATAAGCTCGCGGGTAGCGAAGAACTCGCACGGACCATCGCTGAGCTTGCAAGCGTCGGCACGATCCAGAGCACCACCGTCAACGTCACGGACGCTCAAAGTTGTGAAGCCGCCGTCAAGGCAACCGTCGCCGCCTTCGGTGGCGTGGACGTCCTTGTCAACAACGCCGGGATTGTCGATTCAGGCCCAATCTCCACCTTCACCGAAGCGCAGTGGGATCGCATCTTTGCGGTCAACACCAAGGGTATTTTCCTGATGTCCCAAGCTGCGCTAGCGGCACTCAGGAATTCAAAGAACGCGGTGATCGTGAACACCGCCTCCATCGCTGGAAAACAGGGTTTCGCCAACATGTCGGCTTATTGCGGTTCAAAGTTCGCGGCCATCGGAATTACCCAGTCGCTGGCGCATGAACTTGCGAAGGATGGCATTCGCGTCAATGCGATTTGCCCCGGCATGGTTGGTACCGCCATGTGGCTCGATCACTTGTTGCCGACCAACGCCACGGATACCGCCGGAAAAGACGCTGATTTTGAAGCGATGATGAAACGCATGATTCCGCTCGGCCGACCGCAAACACCTGCAGACATGGGGCAAGCTGTGGTGTATCTCGCCTCGGCGCCTAACGTGACGGGAGTCGCGCTCTCCGTCGCTGGCGGTTATGAGATGGCGTGATGCGTTTTCTTAAGGAAGCTCTGGTTAATAGGATGTTTCTGTCAGAGCGAGGCTGGAGGAACGGAGGAAAATCGCGGATATGCAGTACGTCCGCGATTTTTCGGAGCGACGACTAACGAAGCTATGGCGGAAATAGACATTAATCAGAGTTTCCTTAAAGATCCGCTCTTCGTTTTTCTACTCATCGGCGCAGTATTGTTGTTTGCGAGTCGATGGGTCGAAGGGGACGCCGAAGATTCAACCATCACCATTGATGCCGCAGAAGTGGCTCGCCTGTCAGATCAGTGGCAGATGCAAATGCGAAGGCCACCCACTGACGAAGAAATGAAGGGGCTAATCGAGAGCTTCATCCGCGAAGAGATCTACTATCGGGAAGCGCAGCGAATGGGGCTCGATGCCGATGATACGATCGTCAGACGTCGCCTCGTGCAGAAGCTCACTTTCCTCACGGAAGACGTGGCGACTGCGAAGACACCTGACGACGTCGAGCTCAAAAAGTTCTACGACGAACACCAGGCGGATTACACCCAGCCACCGCGCATCAGCTTTGTTCACCGCTACTTCAGCGTGGATCGTCGTAAAACCGCCGAAGACGACGCCCGCTCCGCGTTGACCGATCAGTCCATCGCCGATGACCCCTTCATGCTGCAGAAAAGTTACGCGCAACGCTCGGAGCGCGAAATCGGCGACCTCTTTGGCCGCACCTTCGCAGCAGAGTTGTTTGCGCTCTCGGGCGAAGGCTGGTTGGGTCCAGTGCGTTCCGCCTATGGCTGGCATGTGGTGCGCATTGAAGAACAGCTCGAAGCGGCGCTCGAACCGTTCGAGCGCATCCGCGACCGCGTTATCGCCGATTGGCAGATGCAGGCACGTCGAGCGGCGAACGATGCATATTACGAGTCTCTCAAGGCGCGCTACACCATCGAGACGCCTTCTGCATGAAGCCCAGCCAGTCCATGACACGCAGCCTGGTCTTGATTCTTTGGCTTGTGACGTTGCCGGCATTCGCCCACGAAGTTCGCCCAGCCTATCTGCAGCTTGCAGAGCAGGCCGGCGGCAAGTGGACACTGCTCTGGAAACAACCGGTGACGGAAGGTCGACAACTGCCGTTGGCTCCGGTCTTAGACCCTGCGTGTGAACTACAACCGTCCGGTGCTGAAGAATTCACCGGCTCGGCACGTCTCTCGCGTTTCACACTGAACTGCAATCCCGAGGCTGCCGTGCTGACGATTCAGGGGCTTTCAGCAACGCTCACGGATGTGATGGTCCGTATCGATCGAAATGACGGCAGCACGACGAATCATCTGCTCCGCCCGGAACGCCCCTCAGTGGATTTGTCGGATCCAACGCCTGCAGCATCTGCGTATCTCTGGCTCGGCATCGAACACCTGCTCTTTGGCATCGACCATGTGCTCTTTGTCATTGGCCTCGTACTCTTCATTCCAGGACGTATGGACCTGATCAAGACCATTACCGCATTCACCCTCGCCCACAGTGTCACCCTCGCACTGTCTGTTTTACAGATCGTTTCCGTGCCACAAGCGCCGGTCGAAGCCATCATCGCCCTATCGATTCTGTTCCTGGCACGTGAGCTGGTCATTAAACCGGAGCGTCGTTCAGTACTCACAAAGTCGCGTCCGTGGATCATGGCGCTGCTCTTCGGTCTCTTGCATGGTCTAGGCTTTGCCAGCGTACTTTCGGAGATCGGATTGCCGCGTGATCAACTCGCTGCATCACTCTTCCTCTTCAACGTCGGCATCGAAGTCGGCCAACTCATCATCATCGCGGTCCTGGTGGCGCTCCTGTGGATACAAACAAAGCTGATGCAGTCACGAGTGCCGCAGGTGGCTTACAGCTGGATCATGGGATGCATTGCGGGCATGTGGACGCTGGATCGGGTCGTCGCAGTCTTCGCTTGAGTCTTCCGAAACCGCTACCTCAGCCGCACGCGGAATCGTAAGGAGAACGTTTTGCCTGCCGGGCGCATACGCTCGTCGAACTCCACACGTAGTGTCTTAACAAGCGGATCATAGGTGCCATTTGGAACCATGGGTGCACCAGTAACATCCAGGAATACTGCATCATCTGCGCCATCAGACAGATCCACGAACTGCATTGTGAGTCCTGACGCAGGCGCACGATTGACCGCACTCGAACCTTCATCTCATTGGCAGGCTATGGAGCGGGACATCCTGCTCGAAGAAGTGGCCAACCAGCAGAGCGTACTCGCCGCTCGGGTGGTGGTCAGTGGTGTCACCACGGCGGAATGGTTGAAGACCCAGGACTCTCGTCGTCAGAGCTGGACTCGGGTGATGGCCGATCTGGCGCAGCCTGGCAACAATCACTTTGCTTGTTTGACCATGGCTTGTCGCAAGCTTCAGGATCTGTGGCGATAGGTCTGACACTTAGCGGATCGTAAACTCTGGTAACCAAACCCCGGCCAGAGCCGGCTGCTTGGACGGGGAATTCGGTTTACCATCCACCCACCGCTTAATCCGGAATCTCCTCGCATGCGACGTTCACAACCGTTTTTGGTTGCCGCGCTTCTTGACGCCGCCACCTTCGCCCAAGCCTCCGTGCCCCTCGACAACTTCGTGCTGATCGACCAGAACGGTACCGCCCAGGAGCTGTATTACCAGTCTGACGCCAAGGCGTTGGTCATCATCGCCAGCGACTCCTCCTGCGGATCCACTGCCGCGGATCTTGAACGGGTGAAGTCGCTGCAAAAACGATTCGGCGCTGACGGCGCGCGCTTCATGTTGTTAAACAGCGATCCCAAGACCACACGTAAGTCGCTGCGCGACTATTCGGTGTCTCAAAGCGCTGACCTGCCGATCCTGCACGATGACACCCAGGTGATCTCTCGTGCCCTTGGACTCAAGGCCACCGGTGACACGCTCGTGATCAATCCCGGCAACTGGTCAGTCAACTGGCACGGTAACCTCAGCGGTGCTCATGAGGGCCTTGCGCAGCTGACGAAAGCTGATGCGTCGGTGGCCTTGTCATCGACCGCGCCAGAATCAAAAGGTTGTGCGCTTACCTGGGAGCCCGTTGAGAGCGGGCTCACCTATACCGCCGATGTGGCGCCCATCCTGCGCGACAACTGCGCGGTGTGTCATACCACCGGCGGTATCGCACCCTGGGCCATGACCGGTTACGAGATGGTGCGTGGTTTCTCCCCGATGATTCGCGAAGTGCTGCGCACCAAGCGTATGCCGCCCTGGCATGCGGACCCGGAAGTCGGCACCTTCATTCACGACAAGGGCATCAGCCGTAAAGATCTGCGCACGCTGGTCAGCTGGGTTGAACAAGGTGCTGTACGTGGCGAAGGCGAAGACATTCTCGCCGCCAAACCTGTCGCCTGGCAGGACTGGCCACTCGGCAAGCCCGACCTTATCCTGGAAATTCCTTCGTACAGCGTTCCGGCCACCGGTGTGGTCGATTACCAGTTCCCGCGCATTCCCAATCCGCTTAAAAAATCCGTCTGGGTCAGCGCAGCCACCGTCGTACCCGGAGATCGCTCAGCAGTTCACCATGTGCTGATGGGCGCGTCCGAACTCGGTGTACCTGTACCGGAAGGACGTGAGAACGTCTTCGACAACTACATCATCGGTTATGCGCCAGGTAACGAATCCGCTGAGATGCCTGAAGGCACGGGTGTCTTCGTACAACCAGGTACAGACTTCCTGTTCCAGATGCACTACACCCCCTACGGCAAGCAGGCAACGGACCGCACCAAGGTGGGCTTGTACTTCCACAAAGCAGCGCCGAAGAACTTCCTGCGGCATACCGTGGTGATCAACCCCACCATTCAGATTCCGCCGAATACCGAAGCGTCTGCACAGGCGGCGTACTTCGAATTCGACAAACCGGCCGTGGTGTATTCACTCGTGCCACACGCGCACTACCGCGGCAAGGCATCGAAGTTTGAACTGTTGCTCCCTGATGGCACGCGTCAGGAAGTGCTCAACGTTCCGCACTATGACTTCAACTGGCAGCGCACCTACGCGTTCAAAGAGCCGCTCCAGGTGCCGACAGGCGGCAAGCTGATTCACACCACCATCTATGACAACTCGGTGAAAAACGCACGTAACCCTGATCCGGAGCGCACGGTTCCCTGGGGCCTGCAGAGCCATGACGAGATGCTCTATGGCGCGGTGAGTTTTGCCTGGGTCGATGAAACTGCGGCCAAGCCCATTCATGACAAAGGTCTCGCGGACACCTATCAGTGGGTGGGTTTCCTGGATCGCAACATGGACGGCCGCCTGTCCTGGCCGGAACTGCCCGAGCGCATGAAGAAGCGACTTGTGCAGGGCTTCAAGATGGTCGATGCCAATGGTGATGGTGGGCTTGATGCGAAGGAGCTGTTTGCACTCAACAAGCGTCAACAGGCTGCACAACAGCCCGAGCAGAAGACGCCGCCGGCGCGCTGATTCTCATCGTGATTGGAAGCTGCTCCCTGTATTTGCAGGAGCAGCTTTCGGTGGTTTGGCAGCGATAAAGCAGAGCGCGCCAGACAACGCGAGTACCGCGAGCAACGTAAACCCATTGACGTAGTTGCCATCGGCATCGGCCATGATGCCGGCGATGATGGGTCCACCCGACATCCCGAACATCACGATCAGCGATGAAAAACCCATGATCGTGCCAAAGGCTTCTGTGCCGAAATAATCCGCACGAATCGCCACCATCATCGGTCCACGCACACCCCACGCGAGGCCATGTAAAACGCAGAATCCGAGCACCGCGATATAAGTCGCGTAGTAGGTCACGAGCAAGAGTCCGACAGTGTGCGCCACCATACAGGCTGCACAAACCCAACGTTTCGACACCCGGTCCCCCGCCCAGCCACCGAGTAATTGGCCGACGATCTGAAATAGCGTCAGCACCAGCACGATATTCGACGCCATCACCAGTGAATAACCCGATCCCGCCGTGAGGTGAGGAATGAGGTGCACTATCACGGCGGAGACGATCAGCAACGCGAGCGCATGACCAATCGAAATCAACCAAAACGCCGACGTACGCATGGCTGCACGTGCGGTGAACTGCACCTGTGCACGTGGCGGCGCGGGCGCATCGGGATGGTCATAGTCGATGCCATCCGGCACCTCGCCATGATCTTCTGGTCGGTGTTTGACCATCTGCACCATCGGCAGTCCCAGGAACAGCACCACAATGCCACTGCCAAAGGCGACGGTTCTCCAGCCCCATGCTTCCAGCGCCAACGCGAGAATGGGAATACACAAGCCACCGAGGGAATAACCAAGTTGCGATAAAGAAATCGCGGTCGCTCGATACTTACTGAACCAATTGACGAGCGACACCATCAACGTCGCATAACCACCGAGACTTGTGCCCAGCGCAATCAGCAGAAAGGTTGAATAGAACTGCCACAGGTTTTGTACCTGTGAAAACAACATAAAGCCGACGCCGAAACAGACGATACCCGTACGTAACACCGGGATGGGGCCATAACGATCCACCATCCAACCTTGCAGCGGGCCAAGCAAACCACTCTCAATCCGTGTCAGTGCAAACGCGCCCGACAACAACGCCTTGCTCCACTGGAACTCTTCTTCCAACAGAACCACATAGGCGCCATAGGACGACATCCACAAAAACGCTGAAAACCACTGTACCCCGGCAGAGGAGAGGACGATCCACCAGCCATAAAAAACATAGCCGCGTGGGCGGACCATCGCGTCGAAGCGATCAGGAACAAGTTTCATGGCATCAAATGTTCTGGAGGCGGCTTACGCTCAGGCCTTCACCTTCGCATTCACAAAAACGAACTGCCCACTTTCGTGGCCCGCGCGATCGATACTGCCGAAGGTAGGAGTCTGGTTGATGGCATCTCCATCCACCGTGTACTTCACACGTTCACGCATGTGACTGAAGAGTTGTGCGCCGTAGAGAATGCCCTGGTTTTCACGAAAGACCCCGAGCAGCTCGCGGGTGAATACGGAATGTTGGCCGCCCCCACCACCATCAAGCACAGGACCATCACCGCCTGAGGTCAGCATCGTTCGCGAACGGCTGCGGATGAGAAACGGCAACATCCTCTCGGCATCCGCTGCCCGGAACGTCGTGCCACCTGACTCGGCGATACCTTGCCCTGAATAACACGAGTCAGCGATCACCATGACGTGGCGCGCAGGAATGGTCTTGATCCAGTTAACCACTTCTTCGGAGGACAAGCCCACACCCGGGGCTTCTTCCCGTGAGCGGATATCCACCGGCAGCCAGTAACTCAGCGCCCTTTTACTGACACCATGGCCCGCGTAGTAAATCAGCACCAGATCATCCGGTCCGGTGACATCTTTTAACGCCGCGATGCCTTCAAACATCTGCAGCCGTGTCGCATCGAGCAGGAGTTTCGACCGAAAACCATAACTCTCCTGCAGCACCTGGTGTATCGCCGTCGCATCACTGCGCGCATTGGCTAGCGGTACAAGGCTCGCGTAGCGATCATTGGCGATGACGGGGGCCTTGGAGAGTTTCAATACTTCAAGGGTCGCTGCTGTTGATAGCTGCGTGACTTCAACAACCCCACCTAGCGCGTTGATCCTCCCGATGGCGGTTTCACCCAGCGTAGACAATCCGCCGTGTTCAGCGTCCGGCTCGTGGGTTCCGGTTGCCGCATCGAAGAGGGGGCGCGATGGATCTGCAAAATCATTGTATCCCATGTGAGTGAGCGCGAACACACGCACGCCTGACTCGTAGAACTTATCCAGCGCTGCCACATCGCGGCCGAGAATGAGCGCGTTCTGGAAGCCAAGAATCAACGAGAGCTTACCGGCACGGTGCGCGGCAACCACCTCGTCAGCAGTACGCGCCACAACAATGTTGTTGGACGGGACTGCGACCAGTGCATTCACCGCGGCGAGTTTACGATCCGCTTCAGCACGCGCTGCGCGATAGCCTTCGTCATTTCGTGGACCCGGCGAAACTGCAACCGCCATCACAACGGCGTCCATCCCTCCTGCACGCATCTTCGACGGCTCAACACGAGACCGTCCATCTGCACCTGCATAAGGTGATTGTTCACCTTCGGCCACAATGTCCGCATGCGCATCCAGCACCCATGCACTCTGATGAATTTCCTCTGCACTTTGAGTGCTTGCTTGCGATTCAACCTCATCAACCGTACTCGGTTGGCCAGCACAACCGGCCATCACGAGGCCGATCGGTAGCAGACTTAAGTAGCGCTTCATCTCTTTCTCCAGTAAATCAGCGTTCCGAGAGCGCTGTTAGCAGACTGAGGGCGAACACCAATACGCAAGGAAGCAGGAACAACCACTGTCCAAAGTCAGGCCAGGTTGTCGGCCAGAAAATCAGGATCACCAGCACAATCCCCGAGAGTCCTGCGAGCACCAGGGTGGCGAGCCGTTGTGCGCTTGCAAAGAAACCGGCCGTGGCCAATGTAAGAAAAATCAGTGCAACCAGCGGCAGGCCGACGTAGAGCGTCCAGTAGGCTGTATTGGCCAGGAGATCGATCAAGTTCCACCAGGAACCCGAGGCGGCGGCGCGTCCTACCAGCACAAAAAAAGCCGCAAGCACAAAGTACGGAACCAACAGCAGCGTTCCCGCGAGGTGAAGGACACCACGCATGTCGGTTACCGCTCGCCCGCGGCATAACGGTGAACGAGCGCCGTATAGAGTTGTTCAGGCGCATCGGGACGCGACGCGTCTAGTTCGGCCAGCACTTCAATCAAGTGTTCGTTGTCTTCACGACCTTGCCAGAGTTTACGATACGTCCCCTGCTTGTAGCCGTTGTCCTGGCGAAAGTGATTGAGCACGTTTTTGCCGACATAGAGGCGATAGAGCTCATCGAAGTCCATCGGCAAAGCGGCCATTGCCGCTGCAAAATCTGCAGCGCTGAAGTTCCGGCCTTGCAACGTGCCTTCGGCAAGTCGTTCGACGGCCAAGCGGAAATCTTCCGGTTCCGCTGCGGATCGCTCCGTAACAAAAAGATCAACCAAAGCATCGTTCAGTTCATCCGTCCGCAACAAGATCGACAAGCCGAAGTGCCAGATGTCGACAAGCTCGAGTTTCACCTGCGGAAGATCGGGTTGCTGGTGTTTCCACCACTTCCACCCGAAGTGATCGAGGAGTTCTGCACACTCCACCCAGATCGCGCGATAGTAGTGAAAGCCCTGATTGCGCCAATCCGGATGCACTTGCCGGTTATGTTCATCCTGCATCCGCGCCATGGTGGCGAGCATCGTCCGGCGCGCGACTGATCGATTCGTGTTCATGAACTTGTTTTTCTCCTCCCCTTCAGACACCCAACTCCACCATCACATCTTGATATAGTCAGGCCTTCTTGGATTGACCGGAGTGGATATGGATCTCAAACTCTTTTTCACCGTTCTTGGTACCGTCTTCCTTGCGGAACTTGGCGACAAGACCCAGCTTGCCACGATGCTCTTCGCCGCGCGGGAATCCTCCAGCCAACTCACCATCTTTCTCGCCGCATCCATCGCCCTGATTGCCGCTGCCGGAATAGGCGTCCTCGTCGGTGGTGTGGTGTCCAACTATGTCGATCCGAGTTGGTTAACGCGGATCGCTGGGGTTGGTTTCATTCTCATCGGCATCTGGACACTCTGGCAGGCTTGATTACCGCTTGCCTGCACGCACCCAGCCTGCAGCCTGCGCCTCAACCTCTGTGCAAAACCAGCGTTCACCTCTGCGGGCATCAATCCGTGTGTCGTTATAACTTCGCGAACCCGGCACATGGTAACGCCGTTTGCCGTCGGCACTGACGTTACCTTTGATGAGGCAATTTGATGTTGGCGCGGGTGAGGTGGGAATGGGTACTGATTCTCTGCGCGATTTGCGCCATAACCACGGTTCTAAGGGTTTGCTGCGATCCGCCCACAGTCCACGTCGCGCCTGTCGCGCTTCGGCCTCGAGCGCAAGAAAGTCGCGATCGGTGAGGTAGGGAAGATTCGCCCACGCGAGGCCAGCAGAAACCATGGCGGCATTGATATCCCGATCCTCGTGATAGACGCGACCCACAGCTCGACCGTAACGATCTTCGTCATTGGTCAGCACAGAAGCCTTGCGACCCAGGATGAGTGTCGTGAGGTGGCGTCGGGCCTCGCTCGAATAGTTCTGCCGATACTCCGGCGCATCACACTCGGCAAGCCGCACGGTGATCTCTTTGCCGGACGAATCCCGTATCACAAAAGAATCACCGTCCTTCACATCGATCACTGTGCCGGTGATTTCCTTCGCGTAAGCTGCGACCGAGCCAATGCTGAGCAGCAGAATCCCGACGATAAATCTCAAGCAGCAGCCAATGCCTGATCGAGGTCCGCCAGAATGTCGTCGATGTGTTCAATGCCAACCGACAATCGAATCGACTCCGGTGCCACACCCACCGCACGTTGTTCTGATTCACTCAACTGCCGGTGTGTCGTCGACGCCGGATGACAGGCGAGTGATTTGGCATCCCCGATGTTGACCAAACGCTTGAAGAGTTTAAGGGCATCGTAGAACTTCACGCCGGCATCGAACCCGCCCCTTACACCAAACGTCAGGATTCCCGAGGCATAACCACCCATGTACTTCCTGGCGAGTGCGTGGTGGGCGTGACCTTCAAGGCCGGCATAACTCACCCACTCCACCTTGGCGTGTTTCTGTAGGTGTTTCGCGACCGCAAGTGTGTTGGTGCAATGTCGTTCCATCCGCAGCGGCAGGGTTTCGATACCTTGCAGGATCTGAAACGCGTTGAACGGCGACAACGCGGAGCCGGTATTGCGCTGTGGCACAGTGCGGGCTCGACCGATGTATGCAGCTGCACCAAAGGCCTGTGCATAGACCACACCGTGATAACTCGCTTCCGGCTGGTTGAACATCGGATATCGAGCCTGGTGTTCGGTCCAAGGGAATTTGCCCGCATCGACGATCACGCCAACCAATGTGGTGCCATGACCACCCATGTACTTCGTTGCTGAGTGCACAACAATGTCGATGCCGTATTGAATGGGCTTGAGTAACGCCGGCGTCGCCACCGTATTGTCGGCGATGGTCGCGATGCCGCGACGTTTGGCCATGGCAGCAATGGCCTCCAGATCAACGATGTTGCCGGCAGGATTACCGATGGTTTCAAGGAAGATCGCCTTGGTGCGACTGTCGATACGCTTCTCGAGGGCGGCAGCAGAATCGTTCTCCGCGAAACGTACCTCGATGCCGAGCTTCGGCAACATATGCGCGAACAGTGTGTAGGTACCACCGCAGAGTTGTGGCACGGAGACGATGTTGTCGCCCGCTGCGGCGAGATTGATGATCGCGTAGTGAATCGCTGCGCTGCCGGCTGAAACGGTCAAGCCCGCAAGCCCCCCTTCAAGCGCCGCAACCCGTTGCTCCAGCACATCACACGTGGGGTTCATGATGCGCGAGTAGATGTTTCCCGGTACGGCCAGGTTGAATAGGTCCGCGCCGTGTTGGGCGTTGTCGAATTCGTATGCCACGGTCTGGTAGATAGGGACCGCAACCGCATGCATCGTGGGTTCAGTAGTGTAGCCAGCATGAATGGCGATGGTTTGATCTTTCATGTGCGCAGTCCCCTTAAGGTCGGACCATTCTGCCGCAAGGCCGTCCTGCGTTACCATGCACCCAAATCAATACGATCGTTCGGGGGAGCCCTATGGACCTTTCCTACGGCCCGGAATACGAGATATTCCGGGAAGAGGTACGCACCTTTCTCAAAAACCACCGCCATCAGGCGCCGAAGGCTCAAGGCCAAGGGATGCGCTCAACTGTCATTCGCGAATGGCAGGCGCTACTCATCGAGAATGGATATGCGGCCCGAACTATCCCCAAGGTCTACGGCGGCTACGGCGCACAACCCGACATTCTCAAGTCACGCATCATTTCGGAAGAATTCGCCAATGCGCAGGTGCCTGGCGGTCTTGGCGGTCAAGGCATTTCCATGCTTGTGCCGACACTGCTTGAACTCGGTACTGAAGAGCAGAAACGTCGCTTCATCGAACCCACCATTCGTGGTGAAACGGTATGGTGTCAGGGCTATTCAGAACCTGGCGCGGGGAGTGACCTCGCTTCACTACGCACCTCCGCCGTACTCGATGGTGATGAGTGGGTGAT
>SYFY01000011.1 GCA_005799745.1 Gammaproteobacteria bacterium | reverse complement strand
CGATTTCATCGATGAGCAGAACCACACGCTCGTCGGACTCAAACGCTTCCCAGAGTTTGCCTTTACGGATGTAGTTACGGATGTCGCGAACCCGCTCGTCACCGAGCTGCGAGTCACGCAGACGGCTGACGGCATCGTATTCGTACAGACCATTGATGGCCTTGGTACTGGACTTGATGTGCCAGGAAATGAGGCGCATGCCGAGAGACCGGGCAATTTCTTCTGCCAGCATTGTCTTACCGGTTCCAGGCTCGCCCTTGACCAGAAGCGGCCGCTCCAGCTTCACAGCCGCATCCACCGCCATACTCAGTTCGTCGGTGGAGATATAGGTATCAGTACTGTCGAAAATCATAGGTCTCTCACATCCCCGTTTGGGTATTCCCCGTTATCGTGGTTATGGCGCAAGGTAGACAAACCATCTGATTCCCGACCCCGTGCCCGTCTTTCGGCGATCACAAAGCCGGGTACTTTACCCAAATCCCGATCATTTGCACCTAGCCATGCCTGCGTGTAGCCGGTTCGGAGCGAGGTCAAGATGCGATCAGGGGAAGATCGACGACAGATCAGCGAAGTATCAGGTCGGTTGAGGCTCAGCTGGCTCGCGAGCGTCGAGCCAAGCCTGGAGCTCCGGACTGAGAGGGCGCCGCATCACAAACCAAGCACCGCCGGCTGCGAGGCGCACGATCATTACGGCCGACGCAATCGCCATCCAAAGTGGCAGCTCCGTCTCCGCCGCAGGCGCAGCCACGGCATCACCCTCCCCCCCCCTTCGTCCGGTATTTCGATGATTTCAGCTAAGAGCCGGCGCGTCGAACCTTTGTCTTCGATGGCTTCCCCTTGTGCATCAAAACCGAAGACCACTTCTGCTTCGAGGGGCACAGCGACTCGTCGAGGTTCGGTGTGCAATTCGAATTTCTTCTGGTTTTGATATCGACCAAAAATCGACCAGGCGTTTTCAACGTCGTCTACGGCTTTGGGTACCGTGAGCTGCCAGAAGCCTCCGGGCATTTTCTGCGCGGGTACCAAAGTGCGTGGGTTCGGTGGCATCCGGTACTGGGCCGCGACTTTGAGCGATTCGTAGTCGAGGGAACTGTCGATAACCTCAAGCCAAGCAACAACATCCTTACCTCGCTGCGCCACATGCACCTTCACCGGGTGGATCAGCTCGAATGGAATGGCGGCCTTGCGTGCAAACGTGGGACCCTCGATTCGAACTTCGATCACATAATCACCAACGGGCGCACCTCTAACCATCTCAACTTGATAGACGCCACCCTTGTGCGCGCCTACATGCAAAGGAATGTGTTCGCCATCACCTACGAGTCTCGCACTGGCTTTGGCTATGTCCTGGAAGTGGGGGTCGCCGATGGCTCTATCGCCGTCGAACAGCATGAAGTTGATAGGATTGGTGTTGCCCGGATACAACTTCGCCGGAACTTTCTCGATCCGCAAAGCGAGGTCTCCCCAGGCGATGATAGAAGCGTCTTCACCACCACGTATTTCCCAACGTCCGGGTCGAGGGCGTTTGATGGTGATGACGTCAAAGCCCCGTGCGTCGTGCCAACTCATCCGATCACCGGGTTTGGGCCGCGTATGGGATCTGCCATCGGGATCGACGAGTACAAGTCGTGGATCATCACCATCAATCCGTACGGAAATTTCCCGGAGCCCAGGTTCGACGGTGAACCCACATTCATCCACCGGGATGGTGGGTGGCCGACTGGTGTCTTGTGTTAGTCGATTAAAGAAACCACTGAGCGCCTGGATCGATTCTGCTTCGACCAGCATTCCGCCAGTGCGAACCGCGAGCAGCCTGATCAATGGGTCCATCGTTCCACCCGGTAAAACTACGACGCGCACTGACATGTTGTTGGTGGCGAACTCATCTGCAAAATTCTCGATGAGGATCGATTGACCGGAATTGGATTCTGCAGCGGACGCGGCAGCACCTGCCGAAACGATGATTAGGTGGCGATCAAACTTCGACGTTTCTGCAACGTCCCACGAAGCATCTTGGAGAGCTTCAACAAACCCACGTTGATTCCCTTCAGCGGCCAACGATCTAGTGGCCAACAGCGCATCGCGTTTCCAGATCACATCTGTCGAACCATGGCCAATCACCTCGGTGCCCTGCTCGCCATAAGCCCAGATTCCTGCTCGTGAGGTACTCGGAAGCGCATTGATCAACAACGCCGCAACTTCAGCGCGACTGTTTTCAGGATCGAGTCGACCCGCCTGACTTGAACTGTCCAAAAGGAGTCGTACATCAGCCCTTCGCACTTCAGGAATGACCCGTTTCAGCTCACTGGAAGGGCCTTTTTTCGCGGCGTGTGGCAGCGCGTCTTCTTCGACGTGTTTCGAGCGCGACTCGGCCTGTTTCATTCGTTTCGCTTTGCCTGACGATTCAACTCCGTCAGGCTCTACCGCGGGCTGGCTTACAGCTGGTATTGACGATTCAGCCGCCATGACCGGCAGCACCACACCAGCCACAAGCGTGGCCAGGAGGATGGCGGGTAAATGCGGAATCAGCACCGTCAGCACCGTCAGCACCATCAGCACCATGGGTAGACGACTTCCAAAGAAGCAATGTCGATCTCATAAGCATAGCAATACTGCCGAAATCGTCAGGGGACGCGCGGGAAGACCGTCAGAATTCTGACGGTGGAGCAAATCAAGCCGGCATCAGGAAGTTGCGGAGCGCCGACTGAGCGTGCGCCGCAGAAACCACAGGCCAGCCCCCACAATGACGCCAAGGATAAAAGCGATCCCAAGGATGCGTAGGGCAACTCCAGGCTGGCCGTTATCCTGAAAGGCCCATTCAAAGATTGTGACGAGAAAGGCCGGCGCCAGAAACTCCGGGTAATCGGGGATCGGTGCGGGGATGACGAGCACGATGAACAGGCCAGGAAGAAGGTGAAGCAGTTTGGACCGCGCGGCCGAGTACCGATACAACCCCCATATGGAGCCAATCATCGCTGCAGTCGCAATCACCATTACGGACCAACCAATGACATACCCACTCACCGACGTATTCCCCGCTCGACCCAGCGGACGACATGATCCTCAAGATCATCTTCATGGATGTGAATCTCGCTGGTGGCTTTACCCAGCACAGAGATGCCTGCTTCGACTACCGTCTTGCGATTTCCTGACACCAATGGATGCCACCACTCGAGTTCTTCTCCTTGAGCTAGCTTGCGGTAGGCGCACGAGTCCGGCAACCAGTCGAAGGCTGCTGCGCCCGAAGCATCAAAGGGAACGCAGTCTGGAACCAGCTCGTGGCGCTCTGGATACCGTTTGCAGCGCGCTGTCCTTTGGTTGAAGTAACGGCAGACCACATCGGTGTAGTGCACATCGCCAGTGTCTTCATCTTCAAGTTTGACGAGACAACAACGGCCACAGCCATCACACAGCGATTCCCACTCGGCTTCGTCCATGGCATGGAGAGGCTTCGTTTTCCAGAAACTCACCCGTTCAGTTCCTGTGGCGGAGGTATCTGCAGCCAATAACCTGTTTGGACCAATCGACTGCGAAGTTCGACAGGGTCGATACGTGCTAGACGCCGTTCTTCCGTCAACGTGAACCTAAAGCTCAATTCAGCTTCACCAAAGTGGATTGTCAGTTCCTCGGGAACTCGACTCAAGCCCTCCTCCGCTTGCACCAGAAGGTAAGTGTCAGGACGTCGCCGACTTTTATACACTTCAACTTCCATCACGCAGGTCCAAGTTCGGCGAGTAAGTGTTCCCCGACAGCTTCACGCCGCCATCCTGAGTACACCGGGCTGAGTGCACCGACTTCTCGCCAATGTCGAAACAGGCCTTCCAGATCGCGCTTTCGTGCAATCAGTTCCGGCGCCAGTTTCAGCCGTTCCGCCTGCGTCACCGCAACCTCGCGCAGCCGTTTGATACGTTTGCCTTCGCCAGGCGTCAACGGCAACTCGAGCGGCTCGACAACGGGGCTGCTCTGAGTGTGCACGCGGATGATCTCAGCACCGAATCGACGCGCCGTGCCTGGGTTCATCACATCTTCCAGATCACGAGGACTAATCTGATTTCGGCGGGCGAGTTCAAACAGCCCCTCATCAGGAACAACTCGCCGACGAGGAATGTTCACTTCCCGGGCCGCCCGTTCGCGCCATGCACATAGGCCTTGCAGACGACCGAGCGCAGGGGCTTCCAGGGACCATGCACGATGCACACTCTGGAAGTAAACCTCAGGATCTTCTGGCTCATAAACACCATGGAGTTTCATATCTTCAACGAACCAACTCAGACGCCCCGTTTCTTCAAGGCGACTCACCAACCGTTGGTAGAGCGCTGGCAGATACCAGACATCTTCCGCCGCATAGTGGAGCTGTCCAGAAGACAGTGGCCGTCGCAGCCAATCGCTGCGTGTGTGTGATTGTTGTAGCGCGATTCCAAGCTCCGTTCCGATCAACCCTACAAGGCCAATGCTGTAACGGGTCGACACATAGGCGTACGCGAGCTGGGTGTCGAAGATGTTGCGTGGATGCGTGCCAAGGCAATGCCACAAGAGTTCCAGGTCTTCCATGCAGGCATGCATGATCTTGGTTATCGCAGGATCTTCGAGAACCCTGACGAAAGGCGAAAAGTCCTTGATCGCCAAAGGATCAAGTAGCCACACCTTGTCGCCGGAGCAGATCTGATACAGCCCCGCTAACGGGAAGAACGTATCGGTTCGCTGAAACTCGGTATCGATGGCTGCCACAGGTCCCACGTCCTGCATGGCCATTGCCAAAGTTTCATCTGACTCGATCCAGAGCGGTGCCGGTACGTCAGACACGGATTTCCACCCCACATCGGACATTCGCCTGGATGTCGGCAGCCTCAGCTTCTTCAATCACCAGCAATTTTCCTTCGCCCACGAAGTGCGTGCAGAATCGTGCCGCCATCCGTGTATTCGAGTTCGCCGCCAATCGGCATTCCCTGGGCCAGACGGGTGATGTCCGGTACCACGTGGCCAATGAGTTGGCGGATGTAGTGCGCCGTTGCTTCACCTTCAACTGTGGCATTGGTGGCAACGATTGCCTCGCGGACGGAACCATCACGAACACGTTTCTCCAACAGGTCAAGCCCGAGTTCGTCAGGGCCTACTCCCTCGATTGGAGAAAGCCGCCCGTGCAGCACAAAGTAGTGGCCGTTATAGCCACCTGCATGTTCGATCGCGAAGACATCGGCGGGGGACTCCACGATACACATCAACGACGGATCACGGTGGACATCGCTGCAGACTTCGCACTCTTCGGCATCGGCGAAGTTACGGCAGATTCGGCATTCTCTGATCTGCTGCATGGCCACAGTCAGTGCTTCCGCGAGGTGCAAAGCAGCAGGCCGTTGCCGCTGCAGCAGTGACAACGCCATACGTTGTGCAGACTTGGGACCCACGCCGGGGAGAACCTGCAGCGCATCAATGAGCGCCTGCAGTCGAGGTGTGGTACGCATCAGAACATCATCTTACCGAGTGGATTGAGTGGCAGGCCGCCGGGAAGTCCAAGATTTTTGGCCATCTGTGCGAGTTTCTCCTGCTGAGCAGCTGACGCTTTGCGCACCGCGTCATTACACGCTGCAGCAATCAGATCTTCGATCACCGCTTTGTCTTCGCTCAGCAAGGCCGGATCGAGTTGCACACCTCGTACTTCGTGGCGACCATTCATCTCCACCCGACATAGACCCGCACCAGATTCACCCGTGACAGTGAGGTTCGCTGCCTCCTCCTGCATCGCGGCCATCTTTTCTTGCAGCGCTTGCGCCTGCTTCATCAGCCCACCGATGTCCTTCAGACTCATGATTCGCGTCCACCTACCTTTGTATTCGGCACCACTCGTTGTACTCGCCCGCCAAACTCACGCAGCAGTGATTGCACCACCGGGTCAGCCGCGACAGCGGCCTCAGCACGGCTCTGCGCTTCAATCGCTAGCCTTTCTTTTCGTTTTGCGGGCGACTCGCTTGCATAAGCCTCGACCCTTACTCTGACGGCACGGGCTCCAAAGGGTGCGAGCACACGCCCCATCGCCTGTTGTTGGGCGTCGTTGAGCAACGTGTCATGACGTGGGTCCAACAGAAGCTCCCAAATTTCGCCTTGCATCGAAGCAGGCACCGCATGTTCGAGCAACATCCGTGTTACACCTGCTGCATCACAACGCTCGACGATGTCATGCCACTCGCCCGGTTCACCGCCAGTTGAATGAGGTGCTGCAGCTGACGGGCTTGGGGTTGCAGGTCGCTCCTGTTCCACCGCCGGAGCGTGGGCCGGTTGCCTGCTCGAAGCCTTTGGTTCTGCACCAGGTGTTTGGCCTGTGCGGTTCGTCACCGTGCGCTCGCTTGTTGCAATCACCGCCGAAGTAGTTGTCGGCGGAACGCGAGCTACGCGTGAGTCAGGTTCTGGAGCGAAGGCCAGCATCCGCAGTAGTGCCATCTCCGCACCGCTGCGTGGATCAGGCGCTAGGGGAAGGTCACGAAGCCCCATGATGGCGATCTGGTAAAAAAGTTGTACGGATTCCGGTGATAACCCGTGCGCGGACTCATTAACTCCGGTCGCCTGATGAACTGCAATGGCATGCAGCGCGCTCGCGACTTCACTGAGCGCTGTCGCAAAGTCGATGGCTCGCTCCGCGAACTCGGCAGTGATCGCGAGCACACGTTGCGCCTCACCACTCGCGATCGCATCAAGTAGCGCGCCGGTCTCATCTCGCCCAACCAGTCCCAGCATGTCGCCGACAGCCTGAGTCGACAACACGCCCTGTCCAAAGCCGATGGCTTGATCGGTGAGCGAGAGCGCATCTCTCATGCTACCGCGTGCTGCACGAGCGATCAGTTGCAGTGCAGCCGACTCGGCGTCGACGTTTTCTGCTTGCAACGCTTCAGCGAGATAACTCGCAATCCGTTCCGCAGAGAGGTTCTTCAGTTGGAACTGCAGACACCGGGACAACACGGTCACCGGCACCTTTTTCACTTCCGTTGTCGCCAACAGGAATTTGACGTGGGGTGGAGGCTCTT
>SYFY01000010.1 GCA_005799745.1 Gammaproteobacteria bacterium | reverse complement strand
TTGGCACCATCGCCAATCGCGATGGTCTGTGCAATATGGATATCTTCAGCACGAGCAATTTCTTCAAGCGCTTCAGCCTTGCGCCGTGCATCTACAATCGGACCATCGACTTCGCCCGTAATGACCCCGTCACGTATGACCAGGTTGTTGGCGACCACATGATCGATAGCCAGTTTCTGCCGCAGATGCTCGCCGACATAGGTGAACCCGCCGGAGAGAATCGCCGTGCGATAACCGAGGTGCTTGAGTGTGCGGACCAGCCGCTCTGCGCCTGGATTGAGCTGCACCTGTTCGGCAACGATACGGAAAGCATCCGCTGGGAGCCCTTTGAGCGCTGCAACACGCGCTCTGAAACTCGCCTGAAAGTCGAGTTCGCCCCGCATCGCGCTTTCCGTGATGGCCGCAACACGATCACCTACACCGTGGAGCTTGGCTAGTTCGTCGATGACTTCAGCGTTGATGAGGGTGGAATCCATGTCGAAAGCTACCAATCGCCGATGCCGACGGTAGACAGTATCGCGCTGCACGCTGAAGTCGAAGCCTTGGTGAGCGGATGCCCCCAGCAATGCTGCTTGCAAACGTTGTGGGTCTGCAGGCTCGCCGCGTACCCGCATCTCGATAATGGTATGTCGCGGCGAATCAACCTTGTCAGGTGGGACCCGACCAGACAGCCGACGGATGGATTCGATGTTGAGGCGTTCCGCACGGGTGATGGAACTCACCGCGTGGAGCTCATCCGCAAGATCACCGGACGCGAGCAGCGTGATGATGAAGCTCGAGCGCGTTGATGCGTCCACCCATTGCGCATATCGCTCTGCAGAAACCTCTTCAAAGGAGATGGTGGCTCCAGCATCTGTGCACAGTGGCTTCAATTCAGCACGTACTGAGCTGTCTGCCGACGAGTCCAGTCGCAGCAGAAAACCCAGTGCAAGCTGATCGTGAATGACGGACTGACCGACATCGAGTACTTGCACTTGAAATCGCTCGAACGTCGATGTCAACATGGCCATCAGTCCAGGCTTATCCCGCCCGGCGACTGTCGCCAGCACAATCTTCTTCAACTGCCTATATTCCCGGAGTCACAAGCGCGTTGACGCTATCGTTTTGGTCTGACCTCGTCAAACGACAACAGCTCACAGGATGGATCTGTTTCGCCTGTGCAGCGCTTGTCCTCGCGGGTTTCTGGATGATCTGGTCAAGCGCGTCTCCTGAAAAAGCTCGGACGGAAGCGTTTGGACGAACCCTGGCTGACACTCTGGCATTACAGGGCATCGAGCACATTCGTAAAGAAGACCGCATGCACCTCTTTCTGCTCACGGGTCGCATTGCTGAGCTCGACGACGTTCAAGGCGCGGGTTTCTATGGAAAGGAAGGTGGTTCCATCGTTGAGAGCGGTGACATGATGTCTACGGTGGACTCATGGCGTGAATTCAGCATGCCCCTCACCATCGGTCCGGAGCACATCGCCACCGCGCGAATTCGACTGACCGAAGCCGCGTTCTCGCCAGGCATGTCCGGTCGCCAGTGGATCGCCACACTGGCCTTGTTATTGATGACGCCGTTTCTCGGCATGTTGTTGTCCGAACTCATCGCGATTCGGGCGCATCGCAAGGCGTTACCCATCGTCGAAACCGAAGAAGGCCCTGAGCCGGAACTTGAGCCGAGGTGGCTCGTGATCGGCAACTTCTACAATCAGTTTTCGTTTGCAGGTGATGCACGACGAACTCTCGAGGAGCGCATCCTTCCTCGAGCCCGCGAAGTGGCCGAGCTCTATCACGCACGTGCGCGAACCTTTTCCGCAGGTGGACTTCTGCTCGAGATCGAGAAGATCGAAGACGCGAGTTTTCAGGCGATCTGTTCGGCGCGCTTGTTGGCGGATGTGCTCGACCAGAGTGATCCGGATGTGGAATATCGTTTCGCTCTCCACCGTGTGATGGTGTCGCCGCGACGGGAAGTGCGGGGTGAGCTTCTGGCTGATGCCTCGTTGCTCGCAGCGCTATCGCCTGATAATGCTTTGATTGCGAGCCATGACTTCATGACATCGCTGGAGCGTCCTGAGCGGTTCGTGGTTGAGCCCGTCGACCATCCCATGCTCGAAGACCTCACCAGTATCAATGGCCCGGTCTTCTGCATCCGCGCTATGGATGCATCACATACCGAGTTGTTAACCCGCCAGGTTAAGGCGCTACTTGCCAGCTGATCAGCCAAGGCCCGCCTTGATTTACTCGACGGAAATAGCTTCCACACGCTGAAATCCACGCGGCAGCGACTTACCACGGCGCGCGCGCTCACCGATGTACCCGTCTAGATCACCACGCTTAAGCCGGAGAATGCGCTGGCCGGCGTGCACGATGAGATGCTGAGTACCCACCACCACCTGCACACCGAGCAGGAATTCTTCGCCGCTCTTGAAGTCTGGCGTCGGGACGTTGATCAGCTTGTTACCTTTACCTCGCGGCAGCTCGGGCAATTCGCTAATCGGGAACACCAGGAGTTTGCCGAGGTTGGTGAGCGCACAAACATGCATCAGCTCTTCCGTTTCAGGCAGCAAAACCGGAGGTAGGGCCACCGCGCCTTCAGACACCGAGAGGTACGCTTTGCCGGCGCGGTTCTTCGTGACCATGTCTTCGATACGACCAACAAACCCATAACCGGCGTTCGATGCCACCAACACCTTCGTCGCCAGACCACCAATCACCACGCCGACAAAACGTGCAGCATCGGGCGGCTTCAGCTTGCCTGTGAGTGGTTCGCCTTGACCACGTGCCGATGGCAGCGTGTGTGGCGCCTGGTAATACGTTCGTCCGGTGGAATCGAGGAAGATCAACTGATCATTGCTGCGACCCCGTGCCGCCTGAGCGAACAAATCACCGCTGCGATAGCTGAGTTCTTTCGGATCAAGTTCGTGCCCTTTGGCCGAGCGCACCCACCCTTTCTCCGACAACACTACCGTGATGGGTTCATTGGAGATCAAATCTTCTTCGGTAAATGCCGCCGCTTCTGTCGCATCCGCCAAGAGCGGTGTCATGCGCGCACCACCAAACTTCTTCGCGACTTCAGCGAGCTCCTTCTTCACAAGAGTTTGCAAACGCGCCTTCGAACCGAGGATCTTCTCAAGCTCCTCGCGCTCTGCTTGGAGCTGATCACGCTCACCCCGAATCTGGATTTCTTCGAGTTTTGCGAGTTGTCGCAGGCGAATATCGAGAATTGCGTTGGCTTGGCGCTCCGACAGACCATACCGCGCCATCAACGCATCCCGCGGGCGGTCCTCCTCTCGAATAATGCGTATCACTTCATCGATGTTGAGGACCGCCACCAGCACTCCTTC
>SYFY01000121.1 GCA_005799745.1 Gammaproteobacteria bacterium | reverse complement strand
TTGATGAAATCGGTGATATGCCAGCCTCAGCGCAGACACGACTGCTACGTGTGTTGTCCTCCGGCGAGTTCTTCCGTGTCGGTGGCCACTCGCCGGTAAAAACAGACGTTCGTATCATTGCGGCCACACATCAGAATCTTCAGGAGCTGGTGAAAGACGGTCGATTCCGCGAAGACCTGTTTCATCGGCTCAACGTTATCCGTATGCAACTGCCAACGCTCGAGCAGCGTGCTGCCGATATTCCCTTGCTTGCAGGACACTTCCTTGCCAATGCGGCGCGCGAGTTGAACGTCGAGGTCAAACGCCTCTCTCCTGCTGCGCAAGATTTGATGATGCGGCTGCCATGGCCAGGCACTGTTCGCCAGTTGGAGAATACCTGCCGCTGGTTGACCGTGATGGCACCGGGACAAGAAGTTCAGGTGGAAGATTTTCCTGAAGATCTTGTACCCCGCGAGCGCGCAAGTGCTCCAGCCAGAAGTTGGGAAGTGGCTTTGTCGGAATGGGCTGCAGAGACGCTTAGTGTTTCACCCGATACTCGACTGCTCGACGTGGCGATGCCGGTCTTCGAAAGAACGGTGATCCAGGCAGCGCTCGAAAAAACCGGCGGTCGCAAAAAAGACGCAGCGATCTTATTAGGTTGGGGCCGGAACACCCTGACGCGAAAGATGCAAGAACTGGACATGCCTGACTGAATCGCCGAGCCTCCTTGGAGTTCTGCATCCGGTCTGCTCCCGGATCGCGCCAACAGGTGAGTACCGTGTTTGAAGTTGTGTTGTTCCAACCCGAAATCCCCCCCAATACGGGCAACGTCATACGTCTGTGCGCCAACACCGGCGCGCGTCTGCATTTGATTCGTCCACTGGGATTTGATTGGTCAGATCGCAAACTGAAACGTGCGGGTCTCGACTATCACGAATGGGCAAGAGTACTTATTCATGATTCCCTGCAGCACTGCTTCGACGTTGTGGCTGATCGTGAGCGGGCGTTCGCTTTCACCACGAAAGCGCACTACGAACACCACACCGTTTCATTTAGACCAGGTGATACGTTGCTCTTTGGTCCTGAGACGAGCGGACTACCTGCAGATGTTCTTGGGCTCTTTCCTCAAGAACGCAGACTACGAATTCCCATGCAGCCGACGATGCGCAGCCTGAATCTATCGAACGCGGTCGCGGTCGCGGTTTACGAAGCCTGGCGTCAGAATCATTTCTCGAAGATGCAAACTTAACAAGCTCACCAACACACAAGCGAGTGCTTCAGTGTTTGATGTCAGTGTTCTCTTTTGAAGCTTGTTGTCGCTCAGCAACTGCTTGACGGAACAACGCGTCGAAATTCACGGGTGCAAGGTGCAACGCGGGAAATCCACCTTTGACGACGAGGTTATCGATGGTTTCACGCAGGTAGGGAAAGAGCGTTGTCGGGCAAACGGTGCCTAGCGCCATTTGCAACATGTCGCCGCTGAGTCCCTGGATCATGAAGAGACCCGCTTGTTGGACTTCGACGATAAAGGCCGTTTTGCCATTACTGCGTTTGGCGCGAATCGTTCCACTGAGCACAACTTCAAATCGACCTGAAGGGCTGGCGCTAGCCTTGGTACCGATATCCACGTTGATCTCGGGCTTCCACTCCTCGGTGAACACTTCCGGAGTACCCGGCGATTCAAACGATGAGTCTTTGAGATAGATACGTTCGAGCCGTACCTGGGGCTGTGGTGCGTTGTTAGCACCTGCGGGTTGTTCGCTCATGCGCGCACCACCGGGAGATTCTGGTTACGCCACTCCATGTAACCCCCGGTCAGTCGACTGATGTTGGTAAAACCGTTCTTGCGCAGCACGTTGCCGGCGGCACCCGCGTGTTGACCCATCCGACACACAAGCACGACAGGTTTCTCCTTGTGTTTCTCCAGTTCAACGACACGGGTTTCAAGGCTCGCGTAGGGAATGTTGACCGCGCCAACCAGGTGCCCCTGGTCAAATTCTTTCTTATCGCGCAGATCCACCACCACAGCGCTCTCGCGGTTCACGAGATCAACCAGCTGTTGCGCAGACACCCCCTTGCCACCCCGATTCATCTCGTTGCGGATAAAGAGCGTCAGAAAGATCACAAACGTACCAACGAGGATGATGTGGTTACCGATGAACTCGAAGAATTGTTGCATCCGAAAGTGCTGCCAGTGAAAACGGCGGGCGATTATAGCGACGGATCGCTCTGGCAGGGGTGTCGAATGATCTACGACGACCCATTCAATTCTGTTGATTCCAGCTCCGCTGTTGGTCACCGACCAGCCCTTTACAGTGTTACCCTCGGATCAGATCGATCAGGAGGAGGAATTCATGAGTGGCAAGTCCATCCTCGGTGCTGTGATCACCGGCATCGCGCTCTTCTTCTTCGGCTTCCTGTATTGGGCCATCAACCCACTGCCTTACCAGACTTGGCAACCCGTCTCCAACCCTGCAGAAGTTCAGGCGGTGGCGGCTGGACTCTTCCCCAACGATGGGATGTATGGAATCCCAGGTCCTGGGAACGATGCCGCAGCACTCGAACTCTTCGAAAAGGGTCCTTCGTTGTTTGTTTTCATCGATCACACACCCACCGCAGGTGGCGATCCTCTCGAAATGGCCAAAGGGCTGATCCATAACGTCTTGAGCGCTCTGCTGCTGCTATTCCTGTTTCGAGTCGCGCCCTCGCTCGCGAGCTGGCAAGGCGGGCGGGCGCTTGGGATCTGCGCGGCATTTGTGATCAACGGCAGTGAAGTGATCTGGTGGCAACAACCCGTGAATTGGATCATCCACCAGGCTTTGTACTACGTACTCTATTTTGTGATCGCTACGGCCATCCTGCAGCGCTTCGTGACTCGCCCACCAACGCACTAAGGGACACATTTGGAGACACACTTAGAGACGCGCTGAGACCCGTATCGCGAACTGTCCGTTCCCGTCACGGTGGCAGAAATCCGTTCGTGTAGAATGCCGCCCGCTCGAAACGGAATCGGTTGTACCTGTGCGCAAAGTCAGTCTGCTGGTCATTCTTGACGGTTTTGGTCACCAGGAACCAGGACCGGACAACGCTATCCATCTGGCACGAACACCAAATCTTGATCTACTCCTGCGCGATTCAGCTCACACGCTGATCTCTGGAAGTGGTCTCGATGTGGGGCTGCCCGACGGACAAATGGGTAACTCCGAAGTCGGGCACATGCATTTGGGCGCAGGCCGTGTCGTTTATCAGGATTTCACCCGCATCAACCGCGCCATCGAACAGAACGAGTTAGCGCAGAACCACGCCTTCCTTGATACCTTCAAACGTCTGATAGAAACCGGCGGTGCGCTTCACGTGATGGGGCTGCTATCCCCGGGTGGTGTGCACAGCCATGAAGATCAGATTTTTGCTGCACTCCGGATCGCACGTGATGCAGGTATCTCGCAGGTTTACCTGCACGCTTTCCTCGACGGACGCGACACACCACCTAAGAGTGCCGAAAGCTCCCTGCGCGCCGCACAAAAACTGTTAGCGGAACTTGGCAACGGCAGCGTCGCAACCATTTGTGGACGTTACTTCGCCATGGATCGGGATAAGCGCTGGGACCGACAAGAGCGCGCCTACAACCTGATCGTTCGCGGTGAAGCACCCTTCCATGCACAGAGTGCAACCGAAGGACTCGAACTCGCCTACGCACGTAGTGAGACCGACGAGTTCGTGCAACCCACCGCTATTCACGCAGCAGGTACGGTGCCTGTCAGAATGCGAGATGGTGATGCGGTCATCTTCATGAATTTTCGTGCTGATCGCGCAAGACAGATCACCCGCGCCCTCATCGATCCGGCATTCGACAGCTTTCAAAGACGCAGCGTCGTGAGACTCTCGAACTACGTGATGCTCACAAGCTACGCAGACGACATCGATACCGCCTGTGCATTCGACACACCGAGCCTGCGCAGCACCCTCGGTGAATACCTCGCCACACTCCGCAAGAATCAACTGCGTGTGGCTGAAACGGAAAAATATGCACATGTGACGTTCTTCTTTTCGGGTGGACGTGAAGAGCCTTTCGAAGGCGAAGAACGTGTGCTGATCCCGTCACCAAAAGTTGCGACCTATGATCTCGATCCAGAGATGAGCGCAGGTGCTGTAACGGATGTTATCGTCGGTGCCATCAAGGCAGGCAAACACGACGTGATCATCGCCAACTATGCGAACGGCGACATGGTTGGACACACGGGCATACTTTCTGCCGCGATCACCGCTGTTGAGAAGCTGGATGAATCTCTGGGTCGCTTGATGAAGGCGCTCGATGAAGTCGGTGGGCAGATGCTGGTCACCGCCGATCACGGAAACTGTGAACAGATGATGGATCATGAAACCGGGCAACCGCACACCGCACACACATGCGAGCCGGTGCCTTTGATCTACTACGGTCCACAAGCGCTATCCCTCGAAAGTGGTGGTTCTCTCAAGGATGTGGCGCCTACGCTGCTGCACCTCATGCATCTCGACAAGCCTGAAGAGATGAATGGTCATTCACTGGCCACATTACGCGCGAGGCAAAGCGCATGAGTGGTGAATAACTCCAGGGTTCAGGTACGGATACGAGCCTTTTCTCAAGTAAGGGGCATCTTGTTTGCCTTGCTCATCTGCTTGCCGAGCGCCTACGCGCTGACCGATCGGGAACGCGCCGGCTCCGAATTGAAGTCCATCACTGCCGAGCTCAACCAGCTCGATCGGTGGATCGATGGTGCAGAAAAGAAGCAGACAACCCTGCAGAAGGAGCTCGCTGCTCACGACCACCGCGTTGCGGACAATTCCCGCGCACTCGCTCATACAGATACACAGCTCAAAGAGAGCGAAACGGCCATCAATCAGCTGCACCAGGAGCGTCGTGAACTCGAACGCCAAAAGGATGCACAAGCCAGTCGCATCGCCTCACACATCAACGCCGCCTACCGGTTGCAGCGCCAGGACGTGGTACGAGCCTTCCTCAACGATGAAGTGCCTGCGGATCTTGATCGCATGTTGCGTTACCACCGCCACTTCAGCGATGCGCGCATGCAAGCCATGCGCACCTATGAAGCAACACTGACTGCGTTAGGTACGAACCAGAAAAGTCTCGAAGAAGAACAGGCCGCGCTGGAAACCCGTCGTCAGCAACTCGATGCGCGTCAGACCGATCTCGAATCCAGTCGCCAGGAGCGCAAAACCCTGATCAGCTCGTTGAGCCGCGACATCACTGACAAAGTGGCTCGGCAAAAGCAGCTCACAGCAGATCGTCAGCGCCTTGAAAAACTGCTCGCAGAGTTGTCCCGTCGGATCACCGAACAAACGAGCACAGACTTCCGCAAACGCAAAGGTGGCTTACCCATCCCGGTGAGTGGAAACACGATCTATCGTTTCGGCGCGCCACGCGCCGATGGTCGATTGCGGTGGGAAGGCATGGTCTATCGCAGCAACAAGGGCACGCCCGTGCACGCCGTGCATCGAGGGACTGTGGTGTTCGCCAACTGGCTGCGCGGGTTTGGCATGTTGACGATCATCGATCATGGCAACGGCTTTCTAACCCTCTACGGTTATGTCGACGATTTGCTCAAGAACGAAGGCGACGTGGTAGAAAGTGGCGAGGTCATCGCTCACGCCGGCCAGAGTGGTGGCCAGACGTTCGACGGGGTGTATTTCGAAATCAGACACCGGGGTGTGGCCATCGATCCCAGACCTTGGCTGAAAAAATAGACCTTGGTTCCAGAAGCAGGCGTTTCACAACATCGAGAGTTGCACTCGCCGACTCCAGTTTCGTCTGACAAACTCACTGCACCATGCGCCGCTTCCTGTCTATCTTGCTGCCAACCCTGTCGATGATCACAGGTGTAATCGCCGGTATCCTGCTGGCGCGAGAAATTCCATTGGGCCACATTAGCCAACCGGATTCAGCGCTCCTGACGAGCACCGTCGCCTACGTCGCGGGTCACTACGTGGATCCGGTTTCGAATCACAGACTCGTCGACGGCGCCATCGAAGGCATGTTTAACCGCCTCGATCCCCACTCACGTTATCTCGAACCCGCATCGATGCAGGCACTGCAGTCAGAGGCTCATGGCCATTACGCGGGTATCGGCATCGAGCTGTCGCTGGTGGACGGTTATTTCTCCATCGTCGGCATCATGGCCAATTCACCTGCAGAGCGGGCGGAGGTTAACGCAGGTGATCGCATCACTTCGGTGAACGGCGAGAGTGTCAAAGGGCGGCGTCTTGGCGATATGGTTCAACAGCTTCGCGGAACACCAGGAAGCGCGATTTCACTGGGCCTCAAGCGTGCTGACAAATCATTCAACCTGACGCTTTACCGAGAAAAGATTGAGGTTACGTCAGTACACACCTCCGAGCCCGCTGACGGGATTACGTTGCTGCGAATCAGTGTCTTTCACGAGAACACTGCACGCGAAATTCGCGCCTTGCTTGAAAGACACAAAGCTGCCGAAGGTGGGATTCGTGGCCTAATCATCGACCTGCGCGGCAACCCAGGCGGCTTGTTGCCGTCCGCTGTGCAAGTCAGCGACCTCTTCCTGGAAAAAGGCGTTATCGTGCGCACAGCAGGTCGAAGTGACGAGAGCCATTCCACCTATAACGCGACCGAAGGCGACCTGCTTGCTGGTTTGCCTATCGGCATCCTTATCGACGGTGGCACTGCATCAGCCGCCGAAGTGGTAGCAGCAGCCTTACAGGATCATGAGCGTTCACTTATTTTTGGATCACGCAGCTACGGCAAAGGCTCTGTGCAAACCCTGTTCCGGGTTCCAGGCCAGAGAGGTATCAAACTCACGACTGCTCGTTATTTCGCGCCTTCCGGCCGCAGCATCGATGGCATCGGCGTTGAGCCTGATGTGGTGTGGCACGGTGAGTACGACGCCTTGCCCGCACACGCCAACGCACAGTTGTTGTCTTCACTCAATCCAGTGACAACGCTCTAAGACCAACCCCATCGAGAGACCACACAGCTCAGAATGAACACGCAGTACAACCGGGCGATGCACGCCGACGAACTCGCCGAAAATTCCAGCCGTTGTATGGAAATAGCTGGTATCAATGTCCTACTTTGCCGTTCCGGCGGCGAATTCTTCGCCGTGCTGAATCAATGCACGCATCAAGACGCTCCGCTTCAGGGCGGGAGAATCAGAAATCGTATGGTCTCGTGCCCTTTGCACGGCATGCGTTACGAACTCTCGACGGGCAAACCCTTCGGCCAACTGACCCACGTGCCTCTACCGACCTATCCGGTTCGTGTGGTTGATGGCTATCTTGAAGTGGCGGTACCGATTGCCGAGTAGACGTGCTGAACGAACAAGCGTCAATGCGGTGTTGGCGTCATCCGCACACAGTGACTACGATGCAACAAATCACCTTCAGGGGAATTCGATGATCCGCGGAGTCCACCACGTCGCTATATCGACACCGAACCTTGAGCGCATCGTTGCTTTTTATCGGGATTACGTTGGCGCCAAAGTCGTCTACGAAGGCGGCTGGAAACGCGGATCGGACCTTATCGACACCATCGTGGGTCTGAAGAACTCCGAGGCGAAACAAGCGATGCTGAAAATCGGCAACGCTTACATCGAGTTCTTTGAGTACGTCTCTCCCGCAGGTAACACCAAAGATCCGAAGTATGGTGTTAATCACCACGGCTACACCCACTTTGCGCTTGATGTGAAAGACATCGACACGGTGTACACCCGCCTTGTGGAAGGAGGCATGACCTTCAACTGCCCACCGCCAAAATTCGAAGGTGGTTCAATCCGTGCAACGTACGGGCGCGACCCTGATGGCAATGTCGTTGAGATCCAGGAGATTCTCGACCCGGAACACAACTTCGCGCTTGAGCGTACAGTTTCGAAGTTCTAACCGCCCCAGCATCTATCCGTCAGGTTGTGAGTACGCTCAACACCACCTGACGGCGCTCTCCATCAACAATCTTCATTATCCATGATGGCTTTCATCTCCCCAACATGCACGGCAACCCTCAGCCAAACTCCAGACTCATTTCGTATTGGAAAAGACTAGGCTGGCATTCAACGCATCGGCGTTTTGAGCTCCCTGACCACTGGATAAACAGAATCCGGAACCCGGACGAGACGCAGGCCTCCCCACCCATCGGTTGGCTTCGTCAACGGACCGACGAAATAAAAAGCAGTACAAAAAAGTACGAAAAATGAGAAGTCGCCCGCTCCACTTTCAACAGTGCGAGGCGACTTAGACAGGACTGGGGGAACTATCCTGCCGACGTTCCGAAAAGGACGCGCGATTGCGTTCGTGTGCCTACTTGCGTTTGGCGCGAGCACCAAAGCGGCCGATCTCGCGATCGTCATCGATGACATTAGTTATCACGCTGTCCGTGACGAGCGCATCCTGCATCTGCCTGGCACCCTCACCCTCGGTATCCTCCCGCACACCAAAGGTGCGGTGGACCTTGCCACACGTGCCAAAGACTTCGGTAAGGAAGTTCTGCTGCATCAGCCGATGGAAGCGCGTCCCTCACGCTGGGCACTGCGAGAACCGGGCACGCCCCTCGCCTCCATGCGCGCGGATACATTCACACGCACGTTTGAAGCAACGCTGGACCGATTGCCCAATGTCGCCGGGGTTTCCAATCACACAGGCAGTTTATTAACCAGCGACCCCACAGCCATGCGGCGTCTCATGACCGTCGTGAAGTCGCGAAAGCTGTATTTTCTTGATAGCCGAACGACGCCAGCGACCGTAGCACTCGACATGGCGATTGAGGCGGGTGTACCAGCGAGCCGGCGAGATGTGTTCCTCGACAACGTGATCTCAACGGAGTCGATTCACCTCGCTTTCAAGCAGGCGATTTCAGTGGCGCGTAACAGGGCAAGGCGGTCGTCATCGCCCATCCCTAGGAACAGACCGTGCGTTATCTGGAACACGTGCTCTACGCGTTGCCGGCCGACATCAACCTCGTGTCAGCGGGTTACCTTGCATACTCCAGCTATCCAGAAACGCCTGTCCCGCAGCAAGTTGCAATGTCCCCGCATAGAGTGCCCGCCCGGTGATCACGCCGCCCAGCACTGTCGTCGATTGAGTCATCGCTTTACACAATCGTTCAAGGTCAGCAAGCTGATGCACGCCGCCTGACGCGATCACCGGCAAATCTGTGGCCGCCGCCAGACCTAAAGTCGCCTCGATATTCACACCACCGAGCATGCCGTCGCGGTCGATGTCGGTATAGACAATGGCGGCGAGATCCAGATGTTCAACGGACTGCGCAAACTGAATGGCACTGATGGTCGTAGTGTTGTCCCAACCCGCCGTGGCGAGCATGCCCTCACGTGCGTCGAGTCCAAGCACTATTCGTCCTGGAAACTGCTGCGCGAGCGATTCGAGAAATGCGGGCTCTTCGATGGCTCGCGTTCCGACGATGAGGCGCTCGACACCAACATCGAAGTACGCTCGTGCGATTTCGATACTCCGCACACCTCCACCCAGCTGCACGGGCACACCAGGAATTGCAGCGGCCATGCGAGCGACCAGCTCACGATTCTTGGGTTGTCCCGCAAATGCGCCATCAAGGTCAACGATGTGCAGACGTCGCGCGCCCTGATCAGCCCAGGTGCGGGCCATCGCAACAGGGTTGTCTGAAAAAACGGTGGCATCGTCCATGCGCCCTTGACGCAGACGAACACACTGACCTCCTTTGAGGTCGATGGCCGGGATCAGTTCCATCGTTTTGTTATAACGAACCTTTGGTGGAGGGGACTACACCCCCCATGCGTGGATCAGGTGTTGCGGCCATTCGCAGTGCCCGGCCAAACGCTTTAAAGAGCGTTTCTGCTTGATGATGGGCGTTTTCGCCGCGAAGGTTCTCGAGGTGCACCGTCACGTGCGCGTGGTTCACAAAGCCCTGGAAGAACTCGCGAAGGAGATCCACATCGAAGTCGCCTACTCGCGCCCGGGTGTAATCAACCACGTAAAAAAGACCAGGTCGCCCGGAGAGATCGATCACGGCTCTCGACAGAGCTTCATCCAAAGGCACATAGGCGTGGCCGTATCGGTAGAGACCGGTCTTGTCACCGACGGCCTTCGCAAAGGCTTGACCGAGCACAATGCCGGTGTCTTCGACGGTATGGTGAGCATCCACTTCGAGGTCGCCCACCGCCTTGATATCGAGATCGATGACACCATGCCGTGCCACCTGAGCGAGCATGTGATCAAAAAACGGTATCCCGGTGGCGAGGTTGTGCGCACCCGTGCCATCTAGATCCAGTTTGAGATCGATGCGGGTTTCCTGGGTATTGCGAACAACGGTGGCAGTGCGATTGTTCATCGGGGCGCCGGCTGAAAGAGGCGGCGCAGTATACAGAACGGGCGCTTCACCCGGTAAACCGGCAGGATTCAGGGGGCCGTATGGCGATCAAAGCCGGTCCATAAGGCTGCCATGCGGCAAAAAACGATTGTTGCTGTTGGACTTGATCCAGGTCACGAGCTTCGCATCAAAGACGCCACGGCGTTTGAGTTCTCGCGCCATGGGGATAACCGGTGATTTGGCCCCCGCTTCCCAGCCCGATAAATCCCGTTCTCCGAGGGTGAATACCGTGATTAAGGAGCAGATCTCGTCATCCGGTAACGACTTGACCGCTTCTGCCCAGTCCACGGGACCGTGTTTGGCTATCCCGGGCATTGCCGCGAGCACTTCAGGGGCTAATCCAAATCCAGATTCATGCACGTGACTAACAGCGTTGACGAGGGAATTGATGACCTCCGGTGTTATTCGGTTGGTGAGTGAAGCGGGATCGAATGTGTCCACTGCCATTAAAAACTACCAGGAGCTGTCGTGACGACTTAGATCGCTATACTAGCCCGCCCTTTAAACCCGGTACCAGAAAAGGGCGGTTACATTCCGCTCACACCGGGTAGAAATAGACTGTGCTGCAATTCAGGTCTGAATAACGCGTCCGATACCGTCCGTTCATGGGCGTAGCGGAGCAGCCAACGGGATGTGGTCAGGGCGGTAATGCTTTTGGCTCGGTGGTAAGGATCGAATGAACGAACGGATCTATCAGGACTCAAACCAGAACTGGTTTTTTCACGTACGTGGAAACCAGATCGTTGGGCCGTTTTTGTCTTATGAACTCGCGGAAAACGCCTTGTCGAAACACGTCTCCACTTGTCGCCAACGTAGCGTCGGTCGGTTTTTTTGGCCTCGTAGCCTTCTCCCCGGGCGTATCTTTCGAGAGACCGCTGCCCGCGGTTCCTGAGCCCCAAGTGTCTCAGTATTAGAAATATCTCTGCATTAGGTGTCAGTGCTCGACAAGCGCTGATCCAAGCGAATAGCGTGCGCATCGAGAATCTCCAACCAAAGCACGCATGATTGAAACGTTCGCTACCCGCTTGCTCGAGTGGTTCGACAAACACGGGCGTAAAGACCTTCCCTGGCAACATCCCCGCACGCCCTACACCGTCTGGGTATCAGAGGTCATGTTGCAACAGACACAAGTGCGTACCGTCATTCCGTACTTCGAAGCGTTCATGCGTCGTTTTCCGAACGTTGAAACACTCGCGGCCGCACCCATCGATGATGTCCTCCACCGCTGGTCGGGGCTCGGCTATTACTCTCGAGGGCGCAACTTGCATCTCGCTGCGAAACACATCGTTGAACGATTCGGCGGTGAGTTCCCACGGGATGTGCAGGCGCTCGAATCACTACCTGGGATCGGGCGATCAACGGCTGGTGCAATCGCCGCCATGGGTTTTGGTATCAAGGCACCCATTCTCGATGGCAACGTCAAGCGAGTATTAGCGAGGCACCATAAGGTTGTCGGATATCCAGGCGATTCGGCCGTGCAGAAAATCCTCTGGGAACATGCGGTCGATCACACGCCGGAAAAGCGGGTCGCGGAGTACACCCAGGCGATCATGGACTTTGGCGCAACCCTGTGCGTGCGCCGCAATCCTCATTGTGACGAATGCCCGGTGAGCACAACGTGTGTCGCCTACCGAGATGATTTCGTGCACACGCTGCCCTCATCCAAGCCTAAGAAAACTATACCGGTGAGCGACCGCCGATTCTGGCTGATTCAACGCGAGGATGGTTCGTGTCTTCTGGAAAGGAGACCAACAACAGGGCTCTGGGGCGGACTCTGGTCTCCACCCGAGCGCTCGACTGCCATCACGATCGAAACCATGAAGAGCGAACTGGGTTTTGAACTTTATCTGGCCGCGAAATCAGCACCGAACGTTTTCACCCACGTCTTTACCCACCTTCGGATGAACGTGCTTCCCGTATGTGTTCAGGCGGGTCCCGCCATTGCAGTTGCTGCCCGCGACGATCTGCTTTGGTATCACCCCGGGGACAACCAATCACTGGGACTCTCAGCAGTCGCATCCCGCCTGCTGAACGAACTTTTTGGAGCAATGGAATGAGTCGAGTTGTGAATTGCAAGAAATTTGGCCATGAGCTGCCCGGACTGGATGCACCACCTTTGCCGGGAAAACGGGGTGAGGACATATTTCATTCGATCTCAAAACAAGCGTGGACCGAATGGCAAGCGCTGCAAACCATGCTCATCAACGAGAAGCACCTGCGACTCATCGACCCGGACGCCCGTAAGTACCTGAACGAACAGATGCAGCGGTTCTTCGACAACCAGCCGACCGACGCTGCCGAGCATTTCACGCCGAAGACTCCTTCCGAGGGCTAACCCATGGACCTCTGTCGTTTTCGCTCGCTGAGCGTTGTCGCAATTCTGCTCATCACCTCTATCGGTGGTTGTGCGATGGGAGGGGGCTCTCCACCACCCCCGTTCCAAACCGTGCCTTCGGTGAGAGAACAAGCGTCAGATACACGGCTGTACTACGTCGATGGCACTCTGCAAACCAGTCCATGCCCGGCATACAACACGAGCACCCAAAGTTGCGGCGACGGGCGTGACCTCGCCTTCGACAACCTTGCAGATGCAAACGGAATAGATCGTGCGGGTGACACCATCGAGATTCGTGCCGGGCACTACCTTCAGCCCATTCGTCCAGCGAACTCAGGCACATCGAAGAGCCCGCTGATCTATCGTTCGTATATGAACGAAGCAGTGACAGTCAAAGTCGCGGAAGAGCCCGCATTGCAGTTGATTCGTGTTCAGCACGTCACCGTCGAGTCCATTCACTTCGACAAGTCGTTGGGATGGGGTCGACTTGAGGATTCGCACCACAATCGTATCGTTGGGAACACCTTTACCGAGGCGCTCGCGAGGGGAACCACCGGTGGGCTCAAGCTGGTGCGGAGTCACTACAATCGCGTTGAGGGAAACAGCTTCTATCGAGGCAATGACAGTATTGTCATCCAGGATTCAGGTCACAACCTCATCAGCGGCAACCATCTTGAATTCGCCCGCCATAGCTTGATCTCCGTTCGATGCGGAAACTACAACGTCATTCGCGCCAACTATCTACACAATGCCAGGCAAAAGGCCGGGGAAATTTACGACTGCGAAGGAGTTAGCGACGCGCCGATCAAATACGACGTCACCAAGCGCAATCTGTTGGAATTCAATCACTTCGCTCATGTCACCGGTTCTTCAGAGCCAGACAATTTCAACGGCATCCAATACGCCGCACAGACAGGAATCGTCCGTCACAACTGGTTCATCGACAACCAAGGCGGCGCGATACACCTCGCCATTTACGCTGAAGAAGCCTTGTACGTTTACGGCAATCGAATCTACGGCAACCGCTTTATCAACAATCGATGTCATGCACTGAGTGCAGGCGATCTTCCACCACTTCGTGCGGGCGACAACCGACTTCACGGCAATGTCTTTGCCGCGAATCGTGATTGTCGGGGAACTTCGGAACGTGTCGCCAGCCATCCCTTGTATACGCTTGTCGAGAACATCGAAACCGCGCAAGACGTCGGCACACTCCCAGAGGTCTGGCTCGCAACAACACCTGCAGCAGGCACTGGGAGCACGCTCCTACTCGATGACGTTTTGCCTTTTTTTGACGGCCACAACATCACGGGCGAAGTCGGTGATGAAATCGAGCTTCGTAGTTCCCGCCAGAGAGCCCGAGTTACCGCGATTGATTTCACAACGAAGTCACTCACGCTGAATCGACCCATCACTTGGGCTGCAGGCGACGGAGTTCGAGTGATCGGATCTGATTCAGCAGCCCGACCGGGCCCCCTGCGGACCTTTACTTCGCAGTAGATACAGGTATCGGCTCGGGGTACTTTTTCGCCCGGCCCGGATTTCTACTGAAACCGGGACTTTTGAAAACGTTTCCTCAAGTGAGCAATCACAAGAAGGACTTGATCCGCGCCAATCTGCATAGCCCGCAGAAAAGCGCACAACGGACAGGTACCCGAATATGTCTACACGACCTCAATCTGGTTCTTCTGCACTCACTGTTCTCGATTTCCCGAAACGCAAAGCATCACAAACGCCGATCTCGATGCTGACGTGTTACGACTTTACATTCGCGCGTCTGCTGAACTCGACGGAAGTTGACGTTCTGCTCGTCGGCGACAGTGTAGCCATGGTGGTGCATGGTCATCCTAGTACGCTGCATGCTGACGTCGACATGATGGCGCTGCATACCGCGGCCGTGAGGCGTGGTGCTCCCGACAAGTTCATCGTTGCCGACATGCCATTCCTCAGTGTTCGGCGCGGCCTTGAATTCGCCATGAATTCGGTCGCAGCTTTGATGCGCGCCGGCGCCAACGCCATCAAGATAGAAGGTGCCGATGGGCAGCTCGATCTCATGCGACACATCGTGCAATCCGGAATTCCGGTGATGGGTCATCTCGGTTTGACACCACAATCAGTCGAAGCGTTCGGAGGCCACAAGGTTCAAGGACGCA